>NZ_JBHSCH010000009.1:0-88551 GCF_042651065.1 Teichococcus aestuarii | reverse complement strand
GCGCCCGCGCCGGCGTCGGTCAGCGCCGCCAGCAGCGCGCCCACCGCGCCCACCGGCCCGATGCCGGGAATGGCCAGGGCGCCAAGGCCCGCCGCCAGCCCCGCGCCGCCGCCCACCAGCGTGCCCAGCGTGGCGCCGATGCCGGCACCCGACTTGGTATGCTCCTCGGAATGGTGTTCCGTCGAGGGGTCCACCGCCGGGGTGGTGTCGCGCTTGGCGTCGTTGGCGACGATGCCGACATCGTCATGCGAGAAGCCCGCGGCCTCGAGGTCGCGCACCGCCGCCATGGCGTGCTCGCGCGTGTCGAAGAGCCGGGTAATAGTCCTGCTGGCCATGATGTTTCCTCTTCTTGTGCTAGGTCAAAAGCCGGCGCGCGCTCAGCGGGGCGCGGCGTTGCCGGTCACGACATTGCCCTGGAAGTCGAGGCCAACTTCGGCCGTCTGGCCGTTGCGCATCGCACGGCCGCGCCAGACGCCCTTGTCGTCCTTCTGCAGCCCCTGAACATCCGTGTAGCCGGCGGCCTCGATGCGGCTGCGCGCCTGGCCTTCGGTGAAGCTGTTGGCGCCCTCGGCCGGCGTGGCCGTGGTGGGCGGGTTGTCGGTGCCAGGCGCCGCCGCGCCGCGGTTCGGCGCCACGTCAGGCGGCGCGACCCGGCCGGGCGTGGTGGTGGTGCCGGGAGTGCCCTGACCCATGGTGGTGCCACCGCCCCCAGGGTTGGAGGGCGAGCCGACAGTGCCCTGCTGCGCCATTGCGGCCGGTGCCACCATCAGCGCCGCGGCAAGGACCATGGCCATGCTTTTCGACTGCATGCGATCTCTCCCATTGTTCTTTCGTCACGGCACGGGGTGCCGCATGGCAGAGGAACGGCCGACGTCTCTTTTCGTTGACTGACGGGCGGAAAAAATATCCAAGCTTTGGCTTGTCTTTATTGATGAATTCTTCTTGGACTTGCGTTGAATCCAAGGAACAGGCCAGCGCGCCCGTCTCCCGCGGCCGCCGCCAGGCACCGGGACGGAGGCAGGGAGAACTCCGAAGGATTATGCGAAAAATTAATCCGTCCTGTGCCTCATCGGCGCATGACATGTGTGCCTGTTCTTCGGATTCTGCTCCCGGTCCTGCTGGCGCTGGCCCGCTGGCCCGGCGCCTGGGCCGGGACGGCCGATTGCAATACCGCAATCCGGGCCGCGGAGCGGGCAGAGGAGCTGCCGCGCGGCCTGCTGGCCGCCATGGGCCGGGTGGAAAGCGGGCGGCGCACGGGCCGCGGCAATGTCGAGCCCTGGCCCTGGACGGTCAATGCCCGCGGCGAAGGCCATGCCTTCGAGACACGCGGCGAGGCGCTTCGCAAGGTACGCCGGCTGCAGATGGAAGGTGTCCGCCTGATCGATGTGGGCTGCCTGCAGATCAACCTTCACCATCACCCGCAGGCTTTCGCCTCGCTGGAGGAAGCCTTTTCTCCCCAGGCCAATGCGCGCTATGCGGCGCGGTTCCTGCGCCGGCTGAAGGAGCGCCAGGGCGACTGGATGCGCGCCGTGGCGCATTACCATTCCGGCCAGGCTGAACGCGGCGGAGCCTATCGGCAGCGCGTCCTGCTGGCGATGCGGGGTGAGCCGCCTCCCGCTTCCCGCACCGAGGCGGCCCGTGCGCCATCCTCCGTCTCCCGCCCGCACCCGCGGGCGTTGAACCCGGAGGGATCGGGCGAGGCTTCGCTCTGGCTGCGCGCCGCGGAAGCATTGCCCGGGCCGGGGCGGCGATGACCGCCCCCCCCGGAAGGGCAGCTACCGCCTTATCGGTGCGTCTTGGCCAGGCGCAGCAGGTGCTGGCCATACGCCGTCTTGGCGAAAAGGTGGCCGCGCCGCTCCAGCTGGTCGAGATCGATGAAGCCGTTCAGGAAGGCCACTTCCTCAAGACAGGCGATCGGCAGGCCCTGGCGCTGCTGGATGGCGCGGACGAACTCGCTCGCATCCAGGAGGGAGTCGTGGGTGCCTGTGTCGAGCCAGGCATAGCCCCGCCCCATGCGCTCCACCTGCAGCTTGCCGGCTTCCAGGTAGCGCTGGTTGACATCGGTGATCTCCAGCTCGCCCCGGCTGGAAGGCCTGATGGAGGCCGCGATGTCGATGACGGCATTGTCATAGAAGTAGAGGCCCGTGACCGCCCAGTTGGATTTCGGCTGGGCAGGCTTCTCCTCGATGGAGATGGCGCGGCCCGTCGGGTCGAAATCGACGACGCCGTAGCGCTCCGGGTCATCGACGTAATAGGCGAAGACCGTGGCGCCATCCGTCCGCGTCGCGGCCTGCTGCACCATGGCGGACAGGTTGGCGCCGTAGAAGATGTTGTCGCCCAGAACCAGCGCGACCGGATCCTCGCCGATGAACTCCCGCCCCAGCAGGAAGGCCTGTGCCAGCCCCTCCGGCTTCTCCTGGACCACATAGCTGAAAGACACGCCGTACTGGCTGCCATCGCCCAGCAGGCGCTTGTACATCTCGATGAAGTCGGGCGAGGAGATGACCAGGATTTCCCGTATCCCCGCCAGCATCAGCACGGAAATCGGATAGTAGACCATCGGCTTGTCGTAGACAGGCAGCAACTGCTTGTTGACCGCCAGCGTGGCCGGATGAAGCCGCGTGCCGGAGCCTCCGGCGAGCACGATACCTTTCATAGCCTCTCAGAATTCCTTTGCCTCTCGGGGGATTTGATCGGGCCATCGCCCAAAGCGCTCGCTGCCGGCCGGCTTCCGGAAGACGCGGCGGCTATAGCCGCGTGGCGCGGGGCTGCGCCACCCTCTTCCTCGCTCCCCGGAACGGAGTGTCCGCCACGGCCGGGGGCGCCGCCAGACTGGCATGGGCTGGGCCAATGCACCGGGCGAAGGGCTGGCCCGCATCGCGGCGCCCCACCATGGCGCTCAGGGAACCAGCGCATCTCCCAGCGGCAGCAGGGGCCGGCCGTCATAGGCAAAGGGGCTGTCGAAGCCGCGCAGCGACGGCTGCTTCTGGTCCTTCTCGGACAGGATGGCGGCCGCGGCGTCGAGCGGCCACGCGATGGCGATGTCGGGATCGTTCCACATCAGGCCGCTGTCGCAGTTTCTGTCGTAATAGTTGGAGGTCTTGTAGGCGACCTCCGTATCCGGCTCCAGCGTCATGAACCCGTGCGCGAAGCCGATGGGAACCAGGAGCTGCTCGCCATTCTCGGCCGAGAGGATGCGGCTCACCCACTGCCCATAGGTCGGCGAGCCCTTCCGGATATCGACCGCCACGTCGAAGATCTTCCCCCTCAGGCAACGCACGAGCTTGTCCTGCGCGAAGGGCGGGGTCTGGAAGTGCAGGCCCCGCAAGGTTCCGACTTGGCCGGAGAGGGAATGATTGTCCTGCACGAATTCCAGCTTCAGGCCGGCCGCCGCGAAGCGCTCCTTGTTCCAGGTTTCGGAGAACCATCCCCGGGAGTCCCCGAAGCGTTTGGGACGGACAAGCTGGACCGGGTTGGCTGACATCATTCGTTTCCGTTACAAAGAAGATTTAATATTTCAGGCTTTTATAGATCATAAAAATTGCCGTGCAACAGGATTTGATAAACGATCTTTATTTGAGTTATATCAATAAATATATCATCTTGTAGAAAATATTCTACAAATATTTGTAGATGTCAGAAATATTCTATAATATTTTCACTTGTTTATCCGGCTGGTGCCCGCTTTTCTCTTCGGATTTGCTCCACCGTACACTCCACCTGTGCCGCTTTCGTCGCGCGTACAAAGCGCGGGGGCGGTTCAAGGCCAATGTCAGCGATGAACAACAGGGAAGTGTTCATCGTACGGTCTGTCGGAGAGGGCGCCGCTTGGCCGCCTTGCCTCGCCTTCTGCACCAACCCGCTTTTCCTGCCGAGGACGCTGCGGATGCAGGATCTGGCCGCTGATCCAGGCGGCATCCAGCCCTGGCCTCGCCCCGGGGGCATCACGGGGGAGGACGCCAATCCCTCATCCAGCATGTCTCTCCGGTCCGGAGCCGGCGCGCGCAAGGCAATGCCGGACCTCGGCCGGGCCGCCGCCCGGAGCACCAGCCACATGGGCTTCGCGCGCCCGGCAAGCGGCATCCTGGCCGTCCGCCCCGGGCGGCCAGGCGCCCACGGCTCCCCTTCGCAGGACAGGGCCGAGGCAGATCTCAGTTCGCCGTGATGCCGCTCTCCCGGACCAGCGGCTCCCATTTCGCCATCTCCGACCGGAGCCAGGCCGCGGCACTGGCGGGCGTGCTGTCGGAGCGCGGCTGGACCGAAAGCTCGGTGAAGCGCTGTTGGACATTGGGCATGCGCACCACCTTGTTCACCGCCTGGTTCAGCGCGTTCACGACCTCCTCCGGGGTGCCGGCCGGCGCGAAAAGCATGTGCCAGGTGTACGCCTCGTAGCCGGGCAACCCGGCCTCGGCGAAAGTCGGCACATCGGGCAGTTGCGGCAGACGCTGCGCGGAGCTGACCGCGAGCGCCCGCGTGGCGCCGCTCTGCACGCTGGCGATGCCATCGGAGGCGACGTTGAGGAACATCGTCAAGTTGCCGTTCAGCAGGTCCGGCATGGCGGGGGCCGAGCCGCGATACGGGATGTGGTTGACCTTCAGATCGCCTGCCTGCCGCAGGAACAGCTCGGTGGCCAGATGCACCGCCCCGCCGGCGCCGGAACTGCCGTAATCGTACCGGCCGGGCTTGTCGCGGAACAGCGCGATCAGCTCCTGCAGGTTGCGCGCCGGAACGTCCTTGTTCACCATCAGCAGCATCGGCACCGTGCCGACCAGCGCGACCGGCCGGAAATCGGCCACCGGATCAAAGCTGAGGCTGGAGAAGAGAGGCCGCAGCACCGCATGAGCGATGGTGCTGTAGAGTATGGTGTAGCCATCGCGTGGCGCCTTGGCCACGGTCTCGGTGCCGACCACCACGCCGGAGCCCGTGCGGTTCTCGACCAGCACGCGTTGCGGCAACACATTGGTCAACCCGTCCGCCACCAGGCGTGCGGCGACATCGGTGGGGCCGCCCGCGGCGAAGGGGCAGATCAGGCGTACCGGCTGGCTGGGCCAGGCCGAGGCCGCCACGGGCGTGGCGCGTGCCGCCGCGACCAGGCCGCCGAGCGTCGGCAACAGCAGGCGACGATGAATTCCAGGCATGCTTCCTCCTTGCAAACTCGCCCGGCCCCAAAGCGGGGCTGACGGCGCAGCAGGAGTCTTTCCGCCCCAGTGCAGGCTGCGCCACAGGCCGGGTCAGTGTCGCGTAAACGGCTTCGGGGCACTATCCCAAAGCGTCCATCCCGCCTCTCCTCGGGTTCCGCGTCTGGAGCCGCTGCCGTGGTGGCGAGCATCGCGCCGGCGGCAAGGCAGGCAGGAGGTTCCTGGCATCCGGACCTCGGCGCAGGCGGGGGCGTACAGGAGAAGGATACGGAAAAACGATTCTGCGGCCAGCCCAGCCAGGGCGCATCGGCTGGCTCCGGGCGGCTGCGGGGCGGTTTTCAACCAGGAAAACTTCCTGAAAAACCGTAATCTACTATGAGTAGATTACCATTAATATTCCTTGAATATTTTAATGCGCCTAAATAATTGAGCAATGTCAACAAGGTGTTACAGAAAGCGGCGCTGCGCTGCGCTGTATGGTGGGAGATGCTCCGCCTGCATCCTGAAAGCGGCAGGATAAGGGGCGGCGAAACTCGAACCCGGTTCGCTTCTGCGGCTGCTTTCCGCGCAGGTACAGCAGCGTCCGGCTTTGCTTTGAAGGATTATGCACGGTGCACTTACCGGCAGCAGCAACCGGCCACGGCAAAGTGGAACGCCGCGATCTCTTCGGCCACATGGCGTTGTTCGGATCCGATCTGGCCGTTGTTGACGAGACCGGCCGGGCCTGGTCCCACAAGGAGTTCGCTGCCTTCGCCGATGCCGCCTGCGCTTCCCTGCCACGGGAGCGCTGCCTGATTGCCGTGCAAGCCTCCAACACGCTCCGCTCCCTGGCAGCCTATGTGGGCGCATCGCGGGCCGGGCACGCGGTGCTCCTCCTCAAGGACACGGAGGGCGAGGACTCCCCGCTCGCGATGCGCTTCCAGCCCGATTTCCTCTACACTCTGGAAGATGACCGCTGGCACCCGCGGCAATCCCCTTCCACGGCCGGGCTGCACCCCGACCTGGCGGTGCTGCTCGCCACATCCGGCTCGACGGGAGAGCCGAAGCTGGTTCGCCTCTCCAACAAGAACCTTGTCTCCAACGCGCTCTCCATCGCGGAGTACCTGGAGTTCGCCCCCGGAGAGCGGGCGATCACCACACTGCCGTTCCATTACTCGTATGGAATGTCGGTCATCAATTCGCACCTGGCCACGGGCGGCGCCATCATCCTGAACGAGGCATCGCTCACGGAGGATGCGTTCTGGCAGCGGTTCGAAGCCTTCGGGGCGACGAGCCTCGCCGGCGTGCCGCACAGCTTCGACCTGCTCGAGCGGGGCGGCTTCCTTGCCAAGCCTCCTCCGGCCTCCCTGCGGTACTTCACCCAGGCGGGGGGCAAGCTGCCGCAGGAGACGGTGCGCCGCTTCGCGGATTTCGCCGAAAGGCATGGCCGCCGCTTCTATGTGATGTATGGCCAGACGGAGGCGGCGCCGCGCATCGCCTATGTGCCGCCCGCGCTGGTGAAGCAGTATCCGGTCGCCATCGGCGTGCCGGTCCCTGGCGGAGCGATCTCTCTCCTGGACGAGCACGGCGCCCCGATCGACGCCCCGGGCATCGAAGGCGAGCTTGTCTATGCCGGCCCGAACGTCATGATGGGCTATGGCCTGAAGCGGGCGGACCTTGCCGGGGGCGCCGAGCTGACCGAGCTTCGCACCGGCGATCTGGCCGTCCTCAACGCCGACGGCCTGTACACGATCACGGGGCGGAAGAGCCGGTTCATCAAGCCTTTCGGCCTGCGCATCGGCCTCGACGACATCGAGGCGCGGCTGCGCCAGGCCGGCATTGCCGCCGCGGTGGCCGGCGATGACACGGGCTTGCAGATCGCGGCGGTTGCGCCGGCCTCGGCTGAGGCCGTGGCCGATCTCGTTCTGCGCCACCATGACCTGCCGGCCGCCAGCATCCAGGTCATCCAGCTGCCCGAGATTCCGCGCCTTCCTTCCGGCAAGATCGACTATGCCGGCATCCGCGGGATGTTCGCCGCACGGGCGGCCGCCACGCGCCTGTCCGAGCAGCGCCTCTCGCTGCACGCGGCCTTCGCCAGGCTTCTGGGCCACCCCGATCTGGGCCGGGACCAGTCCTTTGCTTCCGCCGGCGGCGACTCGCTCAACTACATCAACGCCTCCCTGCTCATCGAGGAGCATCTGAACTTCCTGCCCGAAGGCTGGGAGCAGATGACGATCCGCGAGCTCGAGGCCATACCGCGCCGCCAGGCCGGCGATGCGGCCCAGCAGGCGGGCCCGTCGAAATTGTACTTCCTCGACCAGGTCCGGGCCGCCCTCATGCTGCTGGGCATCCCGTTCCATGCAGCCCTGGCCTATATCGACTTTCCCTGGATCGTCAGGGCGGGCGAGCCATCGGCTTTCCTGACGGGCTTCGCGGATTTCATCAGCACCTTCCGGATGCCGGCCTTCTTCCTGCTGGCCGGCTTCTTCGCGATGATGTTCGTCGATCAGCGGAACGCCATGAAATGGTGGCGGCAGCGGACGGTTCAGCTGGGCGTCCCGCTGATCTCGACAATCCTCCTGCTCAATCCCCTCATGATGCTGGCCTACGTCCTGAACAACGGCTCCGGCACGGGCGTCCTGTCCGGCTGGCTGTCGCGGCTCGGCACGCCGGGCCCGCACTGGATCGAGCACGTCTGGTTCCTGATCTTCCTGATCGTCTATACGCTCCTGCTGGCGCTGCCATACCGCTTCGGGCGGCCAGACTCGGTCTCGCGCATGGCTTCCGCCGCCGGCAGCCTGATCTTGGGGAGCCGCGTGAACCTGGCCCTCGCCGCCATCGCCGCCGGCGTCTTCAGCATGCTGAGCGTGGCCGTCCTCAAGGTCCTCGGCATGACCTTCATCTTCTGGAACATGATCTACCTGAGCGAGATGGCTTCCCTCCTCCCTGTCTTCGCCATGGGATGCCTGCTTGCCGCGCGCAGGGAATACATTGAGCGCTTCGCCTCCATCGACGGCCCGGCCGTTGCGCTGGCGCTGGCGGGAACGGCCACCCTCATGCAGATTCATCTGCGCGAGGAGGCCGTCTATCGCGCGCTGACGTTCTTCCTCGTTCCCCTGACCGGCATCTACTGGTCGAAGATCCTGCTCTTCGTGGCGCTCCGCTGGCTCGACACGCCGAACGTCTGGGTCCGCAAGCTCGTCAACGCCTCCATGACCATCTACCTGGTCCACATGGTCATCATCGTGTTTCTGGGCGCGGCCTTCGCCCTGGTGGATCTGCCTCCGGTCGGCGAATTCCTGATCATCACCGTGGCCACCGGGGTCCTGTCCCTGGGCTTCCACCAGCTCGTATCCCGCAACTGGCTGCTCATGTTCCTCTTCACCGGCATCGCGAAGGGCCGCCAGAGCAGGCCTTCTCAGGCACGGAACGAGGCCCATCCCCTGATCCCGGGGCCTCTGTCGCAATCCCGCCGGTGAGGCAGGCCCTGGGGCACCGAAGCCTCGGGGCGCCGCATGTTGTTAGCTGCCGCTGCCCCCCCCCTGGTGTACCAGGGGGCATGCACCGGCCCTGTTCAAATCCTCTGACCGTGTCTCTCGACCGGAGACGCTTTCTCGCATTGCTCGGCCTGGCCGCCGCGGCGCCACGCGAGGCCGAGGCGCTGGAGTTCACGGATGCCGGCCGTCTCGTCACCGACAATCGTGAGAACGGCGTGCGGATCCTGAGCGCGCAGGGCGAGTTCGTCGGCGCGCGCGGCGCGTATTACGGCCCGCCCGTGCCGTTCGCGCAGTTGCCGAAGCACCTGATCAACGCACTGGTGGCCAGCGAGGACCGGCGTTTCTACGACCATTGGGGCCTGGACCCGCGGGCCATGGCGCGCGCCGTCTGGTCGACGCTCACGGGGCGCACCCAGGGCGGCAGCACCCTGACCCAGCAGACCATCAAGGAGATCTACCTCAAGGAGCACAGCCCGATCGTGCGCAAGCTCCTGGAGGAGCCGGTGCTGGCGCCGATCCTGGAGCTGAACCTGAGCAAGGAGGACATCCTGTTCGTCTATCTCAACAGGGTCTTCTTCGGCGGCAGCGCCTATGGCATCGAGGCCGCCGCGCGGGTTTACTTCAACAAATATGCCCTCAGCCTGAGCGTGCTGGAATCGGCCATGATGGTCGGCCTGCTACCCGCCCCCAACCGGTACAACCCGCACCGCAATTTCGAGCTCTCGCGCGACCGTGGCTTCCGGGTCATCGAGCAGATGGTGGAGGCCGGCTCCCTCTCGCGGAGGGCGGCGGACCGCGCCAAGCAGCAGGCTGTCGCCATCGCCCCATCGCGATCCGCCTGGGGCGGTGTCTATCCCCGCGGCACGCAGATCGGCTGGTTCGCGCGCTGGGCGGAGGCGGAGGCCAATGGCAATTCCACGCCTGAAGGGCGGCAGGGTACGAGGACCATCTCCACCACGCTGGACATGAAGATCCAGGCGGCCGCCGAACGGCACATGCAGCAGGCGCTGCGCCGCCATGCCGGCGCCGGGCAGATCGAGGAGGGCGCGGTGGTCGTCATGCGGCATGACGGCGCCGTGGTGGCGCTGGTGGGCGGCCGCGACTACAGGCAGAAGGAATGGGACCACGCCACGCAGGCCAGGCGGCAGCCGGGCTCCGTGGCCAAGGTGTTCGTGTATCTGGCGGCCCTCCAGGAAGGCAGCACGCCGGACAGCATGGTCAGCGATGCCGCCCTGGAGCTGGGGGGGCGGCCTGTCAGGAATTTCGACGACAGGTATCTCGGCGACATCACCCTGGCCGCCGCGCTGGAGAAATCCTCCAACACAGCCGCCGTCCGCGTGGCGATGCGGAACACCGGGGCGGTCCGCGCCCTGATCAGGACGATGAACATCGACGACGATCCGGAAGGCGAGGCGGGCGACCTGGCGCTGGGCACCTACGAGGCCAGGCTGGTCGATCTCACCGCGGCATTCGCCAGCATCGCCAACCACGGCCGGATGGTCGTGCCGTATTCGGTGCAGAAGGTCCAGGATTCGGCCGGCACCGAGATCCTGACGCGCGTGCTGCCAGCACGGTCGGAGATCAGGCAGGCCCTGGCCCCGCGCCATGCGGATGCCATGCGGCAGATGCTCTCGGGCGTTGTCGAGCGCGGCACCGGAAAGGCCGCCGATCCCGGCTTCTGGGCGGGGGGCAAGACGGGAACGACCACCGCCAACCGCGACGCCTGGTTCATCGGCTTCACCGAGGAGTACGTGGCCGGCATCTGGCTCGGCAATGGCGACAACAAGCCGATGCAGGGCGTGTCCGGCGGCGGGCTGCCGGCGCAGATCTGGCGTGCCGTCATGATGGACATCGGCAGGGGCTCCTGACGGGGCGCGCAACGGCCGGCGGCGCGGCGCAACGCCCGCGGGCATTCCGGCCGGCTTCCGTCTCGGAGCCGGCTCCGGTCCGGAGTGCCGGTTTCCGTCCGGGGGGCTGCTCTGCTATGGCGTGGGTCATGTCCATCATCGGGCCGGCAATGGTCTTACCCCTCTCCGAAGGCCGCCGCGCCCGCGTGGCCCGGGCCACCGGCGCGCCGGCCAGGAGAGCGCCCCGCGTTCCGGGGTGGGGCCACCGCCCCGAGCCGCCCCGGCAGCCTTGCCGGAGGGGGCCACGCCGGTGAGCGAAACCATGGCCCAAGGCCAGCAGATCCTGAACGGCGCCATCGACCCCGCCATCATCAGCTTCGACCTGGAAGGCCGGATCACCAGCTGGAGCGAGGGCGCCCGGCACATCCTCGGCTGGACCGAGGCGGAGATGCTCGGCGCCCCGGCCGACCGGATCTTCACGCCGGAGGATGTGGCCGGCGGCAGGCCTGCCCTCGAGAGGGACGAGGCCCTCCGCACGGGGCGCGGCCGCGACGAGCGCTGGCATGTCCGCGCCGACGGCTCGCGGGTTTTCACCCAGGGCGAGATGATGGTGCTGCGCGCCGGGACGGGCGCCGCCTCCGGCTTCATCAAGACCCTGCGCGACCGTGGCGGACAGCGGCGGGTGGACCGGCCCCTGCGCGGCAGCCAGGACTGGGCCGCGGCCGCCCTCGGGACGGGGCTGGTCGGCTTCTTCGACTGGGATGTGGCGGCCGGCCTGGTCCGGGCCGATGAACGCTTCGCCACGCTCCATGGCCTGGATGCCGCCCGGCTGGCCGAGGGCATGCCGCTGTCGCAGGTGCTGGCGGCGGTCCATCCTGAGGACCGGGTTTCCGCCGAGAGGCTCTCCGCCACCCTGGCCGGGCGCGGGGAGTACACCAGGCAGTTCCGCGTCGTGCCCGGGGCGGGAAAGGCCCGCAGCGTCCTCATGCGCGGCCGCTGCTACGAATGGGACGGCAAGCAGGCCCTGCGCTTCACCGGCATCGTCATCGACATCTCGGCCGCCCTGGACGCCCAGGAGGCGCTGCGGGCGAGCGAGGCGTTCAACCGCCAGGTGCTGGCCAGCTCCCCCGACTGCATCAAGGTCCTCGATCTCGACGGCACGCTGCGCTTCATGAGCGAAGGCGGGCTCCGGGCCATGGAGATCGACGATTTCGCCGCCTTCAAGGGATGCCACTGGCCGGATTTCTGCCATGGCTACGAGCGGGGTGCGCTCCAGGCGGCGCTGGCCACCGCCAGGGCCGGCGGCCGGGGCCACTTCCAGGGCTATGCCGACACCGTGAAGGGCAACCGCCGCTACTGGGACGTGGTGGTGACGCCGATGCTGGATGCCGGGGGCCGGCCGGACCGGCTGCTGGCGATCTCCCGCGACGTGACGGAGGCGCGGGCCGCCGGCGAGCGGATCGGGCTGGCGCTGGACACGGGCGTCGTGCTGGGCACCTGGGTGTGGGACGTCGCCCGGGACCAGCTCACCGGCGATGCCCGCTTCGCCGACACCTTCGGCCTCGATCCGGAGGCCCTGACGACAGGCCTCGCGCTGCGCGCGGCCGCCGCGGCGATCCACCCCGATGATCTGGCCCAGGTCGCGGAGCGGGTCGGGCAGGCCGTGTCGCGGGGCGGGCCGTATCGCGCCGAGTACCGCGTCCGCCGGCCCGACGGCTCCTGGCGGTGGATCGAGGCGAATGGCCATTGCGAGCTGGATCCGGCCGGGGAACCCACGCGCTTTCCGGGCATCCTGATCGACATCGACAGCCGCAAGCGGCAGGAGCTGCGCCAAGCCGCGCTGATCGAGCTCGGCGACCATCTCCGCGGCCTCAGCCATCCGGCCGCCATCGCCGCCGCGGCATCGCAGGTTCTCGGCGCGGCGCTGCAGGTGTCGCGGGCGGGCTATGGCAGCGTCGATGCCGCCCGCGAGGTGATCGAGATAGAGCCCGACTGGTGCGCCGGCCCGGGGATCGCATCGGTCGCCGGGCGGCACGCCTTCCGGGATTTCGGCTCCTACATCGACGACCTCAAGCGCAACGAGGTCGTCGCCATCCCCGATGTGCGGCAGGACCCCCGGACCGGCGCGGGCGTGGCGCGGCTCGGTGCCCTGCAGATAAGGGCGCTGCTCAACGTGCCGCTGATGAAGGACGGGCGGCTGGCGGCCGTTGTCCTCGCCCACACGGACGCCGAACACCCCTGGACGGAGGAGGAGGTCGCCTTCGCCCGCGCCGTGGCGGACCGCACCTGGGCCGCCATGGAGCAGGCCCGGGCCGGGGCGGAGCTGCAGCGGATCAACGAGACGCTGGAGCAGCAGGTGGCCAGGCGCACCCAGGAGCGCGACGGCATCTGGAACGCCTCGCAGGACCTGCTCGGCGTCGCCGATGCGCACGGGGTCTGGCTCAGCGTGAATCCGGCCTGGACCGACAAGCTGGGATGGAGCCGCGAGGAGATCCTCGGCCGCACCTCGGAATGGCTGGAGCATCCCGAGGACCGTGCCGCCACCCATGTGGCGGTGATCCGCCTCGCCGGCGGGTCGCGGGTGGCCGATTTCGAGAACCGCTTCCGGACCCGGAACGGCGGCTACCGCAGCTTCTCCTGGGTCGCGGTGCCGGTCGAGGGCAAGCTCTTCTGCTCCGCCCGCGACATCACCGAGCAGAAGCTCGCGGCCGAGCGGCTGGCACGGGCCGAGGAAGCGCTGCGGCAGAGCCAGAAGATGGAGGCGGTCGGCCAGCTCACCGGCGGCGTCGCGCACGACTTCAACAACCTCCTGACCGGCATCACCGGCAGCCTGGAGCTGATGAGCCTGCGCATCGGGCAGGGGCGGATCAGCGAGCTGGAGCACTATGTGGCGGCGGCGCAGGGCGCGGCCAGGCGCGCCGCCGCCCTGACGCACCGGCTGCTCGCCTTCTCGCGCCGCCAGACCCTCGCGCCGAGCCCGACGAACATCAACCGCCTCGTCGCCGGCATGGAGGAGCTGATCCGCCGCACGGTGGGGCCAGAGATCGAGGTCGAGGTCGTCGGCGCCGCGGGTCTGTGGCCGGCCCTGATCGATGCCAACCAGCTCGAGAACGCGCTGCTGAACCTGTGCATCAATGCGCGGGACGCCATGCCCGAGGGCGGGCGCATCACCATCGAGACGGCGAACCGGTGGCTGGACGAGCAGGCGATCCGGGAGCAGGACCTGGCGCCCGGGCAGTATCTCTCGCTCTGCGTCACCGACACCGGAACGGGCATGGCGCCCGAGGTCATCGAACGCGCCTTCGACCCCTTCTTCACCACCAAGCCCCTCGGCCAGGGGACCGGGCTGGGGCTCTCGATGATCTACGGCTTCGTCCGGCAGTCGGGCGGGCAGGTGCGGATCTACTCCGAGCCCGGCCAGGGCACGACCATGTGCCTCTACCTCCCGCGCCATCACGGCCCGGGGGAGGAGAGCGCGAGGCCGGACCTGCCCTCCGCCGCCCCGGGCGCCGGGAAGGGCGAGACCGTGCTGGTGGTCGATGACGAGGCCACCATCCGGCAGCTCATCTCCGAGGTGCTGGAGGAGCTGGGTTACGCCGTGCTCGAAGCGGAGGACGGCGCCGGCGGCCTCGGCATCCTCCAGTCCGATGCGCGCATCGACCTCCTGGTCACCGATGTCGGCCTGACGGGCGGCATGAACGGGCGGCAGATGGCCGATGCGGCACGGCTCGCCCGGCCGGATCTGAAGGTGCTCTTCATCACCGGATATGCCGAGAACGCGGTGATGGGAAGCAGGCCGCTGGAGGCCGGCATGCACGTGCTCACCAAGCCTTTCGCGATGGACATCCTCGCGCACCGGGTCACGACGTTGATCGCCGGCGGCTAGCCGGCGCGGAGGCCGCGGGCGCCCGGCCCGGAGGAAGCGCCTTGCCGTTTCCCTGGTGACAAGGCCAAGGCCGGTTGCTAGCCAGGCCGGGCCATGCCGCGCTCAGCCCGCCTGATGCTTCGTCTTCTGGCCGTGCTCCTGCTGGCGCAGTGGAGCGGCGGGCTGCCGGCACATCTGCGCGCCATGGCCGCCATGGGCGAGGCGGTGGTCATCTGCTCGCCGGATGGCACCTACACCCTGCACCTCGGTGCGGATGGCAGGCCGGCGAAGCCGGCCCCGGCAACGGCCATATGCTGCCTGCTCTGCCAGACGCCGGCAGGAGGAGACCTGGCGCCGCCGCCGGCCCTGCCGACGCCGCGCAACGTGGCCGCGCCGGAAGTGGCCATGGCCGCGGCCGTGCGGGCCTTCTCCTTCCGGCCGCTGCCCCGCACCCAGCATTCGCGCGCTCCGCCCGTCTCCTGAAGCCCTGGCCGCCTGCCGGCCGAGCCTTCCCGCATCTTCAGGAGATCTTCCATGTCCATTCTGCCCCCCGGGCGGATCGGCGCGGCCGCGTGCGGCTGCGCCGGCCTCTCCGCCCTTCATCCTGCGCCTCGACCTCTGGACCGGAGGGAGGGGGCATGACCGGCGATCCCCGCCCCGCCGCCTCCCCGGCCGTGGAGCTCAGGGCCTTCATCGCCCGCCTGCACTTCTATGTCGGGCTGTTCGTCGGGCCCTTCCTGCTGGCCGCTGCCCTGACGGGGGTGCTCTACGTCCTGACGCCGCAGTTGGAGGAAGCGCTGTACCGCCAGGCGCTGCGGACGGATTCCGCGGGACCTGCACGGAGCCTCGCCGCCCAGGCCGAAGCGGCCCGCGCCATCGCCGGCCCCGATGCGCGCCTGTTCGCCGTGCGCCCCGCGGCCGCTCCTGGCCGGACCACGCGCGTCATGTTCGTGGAACCGCAGCTCGGCGCATCCGAAAGCCGCGCCATCTTCGTGGATCCGGCGACCCTCGCCGTGAAGGGCGACCTCGTCGTCTATGGCACCAGCGGCATCCTGCCGTTCCGCACCACCCTCGACCATCTGCACCGCGACCTTCTGCTCGGCGAGCCGGGGCGCTACTACAGCGAGCTCGCCGCATCCTGGCTCTGGGTGGCGACGCTGGGCGGCGTGCTTCTCTGGGCCTGGCGGCGTACCGGCCGGCTGTCCCGGAAGGCCCCGCAGAATGCCCGCCTGCGCACCCGCCGGCTGCACGGGCTGATCGGCGTGTCGCTCTCTCTCGGCCTGCTGTTCCTCTCGGCGACCGGCCTCACCTGGTCGCGATGGGCGGGCGGGCGGATCGACGCGCTGCGCGGCGGGCTGGGCTGGGTCACGCCCTCCGTCTCGCTGAGCCTCGATGCGGCGGCCGCGCCTGCGATGGGCGACCATGCCCACCACCCTGCGGGTGCGCCCCCCGGCGTGGCTGGACAGGATGCGGCGGGGCATCTGGATGCCGTGCTGGCCGCCGCCCTGGCGGCGGGAATCGACTCCCCCATGGTGGAAATCCGCCTGCCGCGGCCCGGCGGCGCATGGCTGGTGCGGGAATACGACCGCTCCTGGCCCACCCAGGTGGACAGCCTCGCCATCGATCCGCGCACGATGCAGGTGACGAGCCGCGCGGATTTCGCGGGCTTCCCCCTGGTCGCCAAGCTGATCCGCTGGGGCATCGACATGCACATGGGGATCCTCTTCGGCGTGGCGAACCAGATCCTGATGGCGGCGCTGGGCATCGGCCTGATGGTGTCAGCCCTCCATGGCTACCGCATCTGGTGGCAGAACCGCCCTGCGCCGGGCGCGCTGCCGCGCAGCCTGGTCCAGAGCTGGTGCCGGTTGCCGCCGCGGACGCAAATCATCGTGGCCCTGGCCCTGGCGGCGCTGGGATGGGCCCTGCCGGTGGCCGGGCTCAGCCTGGCCGCCTTCCTGGCCGTGGATGTCCTGCGCTGGCGCCTTGCACGAACATCGGCACGCTCCCTGGCGGCCGAATAGCGCCGGAGGCAGGGCGCGCGGGGCCCACCCCCGGGCGCCCTGCGCGGCACCTTGCGCGGCACCTTGCGGCGCGCGGCCTGCTCCTACCCGCTGCCTGGCGGCTCCTCCCCGGGCGTCGCGCCGCACGGGCCGCTCGCGGAGAACACGGCCGCGTCGCCGCCCAGCGCCAGGGTCAGGCGGGCGGCCTCGCGGAACACCAAGCCGCGGATGCCGGCCAGCCGCTCCGCCTCCGAGAAGCGCGTGGCGGTGCCGGCGACGCACAATGCCCCGGCCAGCCGCTGCCCGGCACCGAAGACCGGCGCCGCCACGGCCGCCAGCTCGGGGTCGCGCTCGCCGATCGTGGCGGCGACGAAGGCGGGCTCCAGGGCGCCGGGCCCGGCTGCCCCGAAATGCCTCAGGATCCGCCCCGCCGCACCGCGGTCGATCGGCAGCAGCGAGCCCACCGGGATGTGGTCGCGCACCTGCCGCCAGCCATCGACCCGCATCAGGCACAGCCGCCGGTCGCCCTGCCGGATGTAGAAGGAGGCGCTCTCCCCCGTCTCCTGCGCCAGCGCCCGCAGGGTGGGCGAGAGCACCCCGTTGAGATCGACCGACCGTTCGTAGAGGCCGCCGAGGCGATAGAGGGCGGGGCCGAGGCCGTAGCGCCCATCCTCGTGCCGCAGCGCGAAGCGGTGCTGGATCAGCGTCGCCATGATGCGGGAGAGCGCGCTCTTGTAGAGGCCGGTGCGGCGGGACAGCTCCCCGAGCGTCAGCCCGCGCTCGCCCTCGCCATAGGCCAGCAGGACGCGCAGCGCCCGGTCCACCGCCGCGATGCCCCCCGCCTCGCCCGCCTCGGGCGGCTTCGCGGGGTCGTGCGGGCCCGGGAATGACTTGACAGCCATGGCAGGGAGTCCGAACCTGAAAAAGTGGAATGGCCGTCCTGCTGAATAGGACGCCATGCCCAGGCTGTAAAGCGGGCCGCAGAGCCCGGCGCGAAGGATTGGGGAAACACTGCCGGCCAAGCCCGCGGGCCCGCGCGAAGGGCCCGCTTCCGTGCCCCGGCGCCAATCGCCCCGGAGCCACCGCGCTCCGGCCGATGGACCGGCACGGGCTTCGCCGCGCCAGACAGGGAAGGACACGCCGCATGGACATCATCGCAGGCAGGCGCGCGCTTGGCGCGGGCATGCTGGGCCTCGCCGGGCTGGCCGCCGCGCGGCCGGCCACGGCCTTCGTCGGGCCGCGGCCCGAATGCCTGTCCCCCTCCGCCCCGGGCGGCGGCTGGGACTTCACCTGCCGCACGGTGGGGCGGCTGATGCAGGAATTGCAGGTCGTCGACCAGCCGGTGCAGGTGTCGAACATGCCGGGCGCGGTGGGCGCCGTCGCCTTCGCCAATGTCACCAGCCGCCGCGCCGCCGACCACAACCTGTTCGTCGCCACCAGCACGGTGGGGCTGACGCAGATCGCGCAGCGCCGCTATCCGGGGGACATCGACCGCGTCCGCTGGCTGGCCATGCTGGGGGCGGATACCGGGGTGATCCTGGTCCGCGCCGATTCCCGCTTCAAGACGCTGGCCGACTTCCTTGGCGCGCTGAAGAGCGACCCGGGCGGCATCGTCACCGGCGGCTCCAGCAGCCTCGGCGGCTACGACCATCTCCGCCTGCTGCTGCTGGCGCAGAAGGCCGGCATTCCCGCCGCCGACCTGAAGCGCTTCCGCTGGATCCACTACGATGGCGGCGGGCCGGCGGTGACGCAGATGCTGGGCGGGCATGTCGAGGTCGTCTCGACCGACCTGGCCGAGATCGCCGGCTTCGTCGAGGCGGGGCAGATCCGCGTCCTCGGCGCCATGGCCGAGGCGCGGCTGGCCGGCGCCTTCGCCGACATCCCGACCGCGCGCGAGCAGGGCTACGACGTGGTGGGGCTGAACTGGCGCGGCTTCTACACCGGCGGCCGCGTCAGCGACGAGCACTACAACGCCATGATCGCCGGGCTGAAGCGCGTCTATGACAGCGAGGGCTGGAAGGAGGCCGCGCGGCGCTCCGGGCTGCAGCCCGTCTGGCGCTCGGGGCCGGAGTTCGAGCGCTTCGTGGCCGGCATGGTGTCCGAGCTGCGCGGCCTGTCCCAGGAAATCGGCATCATCTCATGAGCGACCGGATCGTGGGCGTGCTGCTGGCGCTCTTCGCCGGCTGGTACGGCTGGGAGGCGGGGTCCTACAGCGTCGGCTTCGGCGACCCGATGGGCCCCGCCCTGTTCCCCGAGGCCTTGGCCCCGCCGATCGGTCTGCTCGGCCTCTACCTGGCCCTGCGCCCCGATCCCGAGCCGGAATGGTCGAGCGGGCGATACCTGCTCGCGCAGCTGGCCACGGTGATGGCGCTGGTGGCCTATGCGCTGCTGCTGCAGCCGCTGGGCTTCATCCTGGCCACGCTGCTGCTGGTGGCCTGCCTGACCGCCATGCTGGGCGCGCGGCTGCCGCAGGCGCTGATGGGCGGGGCGGCCACCAGCCTCGGCTTCTTCGCGCTCTTCGACTGGTTCCTGGGCATCCCGCTGCCGCCCGGCCTCGCCTTCGGAGGATAGGGCGCGATGGACACCCTCTTCTCCCTCGCGCACGGCTTCACCGTCGCGACGCAGCCGGTGAACCTGCTGGTGGCCTTCATCGGCTGCTTCGTCGGCACGGTGATCGGCGCCCTGCCGGGCATCGGGCCGGTGAACGGCATCGCCATCCTCATCCCGCTGGCCTTCAGCCTGGACCTCTCGCCCGTCTCGGCGCTGATCCTGCTGACCAGCGTGTATTACGGCAGCATGTTCGGCGGGCGCATCGCCAGCATCCTGCTCAACATCCCGGGCGATTCCTCCGCCGTCGTCACCTGCATCGACGGCTTCCCCATGGCGAAGAAGGGGCTCGCGGCCGATGCGCTGGCGATCTCCGCCATCTCCTCCTTCGCCGGCGGCACGCTGGCGACCATCGGGCTGACGGTGCTGGCGCCCACCCTGGCCATGGCCGCCATCCATTTCGGCCCGCGCGAATACTTCGCCCTCTATGTCATGGCCATCGTCATCGTCGGCGGCATTGCCACCGGCAACCCGGCCAAGACGCTGGTGGCCGGGCTGCTGGGCCTGGCCATCGGCACGGTGGGCATCGACCCGGCCACCGGCATCCCGCGCTTCACCTTCGGCGCCTACGAGCTGTACGAGGGCATCGACTTCGTCATCGTGGCGATCGGCCTCTTCGCCATCAGCGAGTTCCTCGTCTACATCGAGCAGCGGCGGTCCGGCCCGGTCGAGCAGGTGCCGGTGGGGCGGCGCAGCACGGCGCTGCGCCGGCTGACCTACCCCGCCACCTCGCTGCGCGCCGGGCTGCTCGGCTTCGTCATCGGCGTGCTGCCGGGCGCCGGCGCCACCCTGGCCAGCTTCATGGGCTACGCGCTGGAGAAGCGCGTCTCCGACAAGGACGGCACCTTCGGCAAAGGCGACCCGCGCGGCGTCGCCGCCCCCGAGGCGGCGGACAACGCCGCGGCCGGCGGCAGCCTGGTGCCGATGCTCACCCTCGGCGTGCCGGGCAGCGGCACCACGGCCATCATGCTCGGCATGCTCGTCACGCTGAACGTGCAGCCGGGGCCGCTGCTGTTCCAGCAGCAGCCGGAGATCGTCTGGGGGCTGGTGGCGGCGCTCTATGTCAGCAACGTCATCCTGCTGGTGCTGAACATCCCGCTGGTCGGCCTCTTCGCGAAGCTGCTCACCGTGCCGCCGCACTACCTGATGCCGGGTGTCGTCACCGTCAGCTTCCTCGGCGTCTACTCGGTCAACCAGAACTCCTTCGACCTGCTGATGATGGTGGGCTTCGGCGTGTTCGGCTACCTGCTGCGCAAGCTCGGCATCCCGCTCGTGCCGGTGGTGCTCGGCATCATCCTCGGCACGCCGATGGAGCAGAGCCTGCGCCGCGCCATGGCCGCGAGCGGCGGCGATGTCTGGACGCTCCTCGAAAGCCCGCTCGCCCTCGCCCTGCACGCCGTCACCGCCTGCATGATCCTTGTCGCCATCGTCCGGGAAGCCCGCCGCCGCCATGGCGAGGCCGCCGCCGCGCGCGGCGCGTGAACGCGCCCTTCCCGCCCCAGAAACGGAGTCGCCCCGCATGTCCGATCTTCCCAGCCACATCGAGATCTTCGAGGAAGGCCCGCGCGAGGGCTTCCAGATCGAGGCCGGCCCCATCGCGAGCGCGGACAAGATCGCGCTGATCGACGCGCTCTCCGGCACCGGCATACGCCACATCCAGATCTGCTCCTTCGTCTCGCCCAGGCTGGTGCCGGGCTGGGCCGACGCGGAGGCGGTGGCCGCCGGCTTCACCCCGAAGCCCGGCGTTGCCTACAACGCGCTGTGGTTCAACGAGGCGGGGCTGAAGCGCGCCCTGGCCTTCCGCGACCGGCTGAGCATGACCGGCTCCATCTCCCTCGCCGCCTCCGAGGCCTTCTCCCGCCGCAACCTCAACCGCGACAGGGCCGGCAACATCGAGGCGATGCGGCGGCAGACGGCGGCCCATCTCGCCGCCGGCATCCCGGTCGGGCGCGTCGGCGTGATGGCGGCCTTCGGCTGCAACTTCGCCGGCGACATCACCCCGGAGCAGGTGGTGCAGACGGTGGCCGACGGGCTCGCCATCGCCGCCGAGCACGGCCAGGCGATCCACGACCTCTCGCTCGCCGACACGATGGGCTGGGCGACGCCGGCGCGGATCGAGCGGGTGGTGGGGGCGGTGCGCGGGCGCTGGCCGGAGCTGACCCTGCGGCTGCACCTGCACGACACGCGCGGCCTCGGCATCGCCAACGCCATGGCGGGGCTGCGGCTCGGCGTCGCGCGCTACGATTCCACCGTGGGCGGCCTGGGCGGCTGCCCCTTCGCCGCGCACAAGGGCGCGCCCGGCAACATCGCCACGGAGGAGCTGGTGCTGCTCTGCGAGGAGATGGGCATCGCCACGGGCATCGACGCCGACGCGCTGATCGCGGCGGGGCACCTGGCCGAGCGCATCGTCGGCCACACCCTGCCGAGCGCCGCGCTGCGCGGCGGCAGCCTGGCCGCCTTCCGGGCGCGCGCCGCATGAGCGGCCCGCTCCCGCTCGCAGGGCTGCGCGTGCTGGAATTCAGCCACACCATCATGGGCCCCTGCGCCGGGCTGCTGCTGGCCGACATGGGGGCCGACGTGGTGAAGGTGGAGCCCGCGCCCGATGGCGACCGGACGCGGCGCCTGCCCGGCTTCGCCGCCGGCTTCTTCGCCACCTTCAACCGCAACAAGCGCAGCATCGCGCTGGACCTCAAGCACCCCGAGGGGCGCGCCACCCTGCACCGGCTCGTGGCGGACGCCGACATCGTGCTGGAGAACTATGGCCCCGGCACCATGGAGCGGCTGGGCTGCGGCTGGGAGGATCTGCACCGCCTCAATCCCCGCCTGATCTACCTGGCGCTGAAGGGCTACCTCGGCGGTCCCTACGGCAACCGCCCGGCGCTGGACGAGGTGGTGCAGTTCCAGTCCGGCCTCGCCTACATGACCGGCCCGCCCGGCCAGCCCCTGCGCGCGGGCGCTTCCGTCATCGACATCCTCGGCGCCGTCTTCGGCGTGACCGGCGTGCTGGCCGCGCTGCGCGAGCGGGAGCGGACAGGCGAAGGCCAGCGCGTGGGCAGCGCGCTGTTCGAATCCGCCGCCTTCCTGATGGGCTCGCACATCGCCGGCGGCGCCGCCATGGGCGAGCCGCCGCCGCCGATGCCGGCCCGCCGCGGTGCGTGGGGCATCTACGACGTGTTCCAGGCAAGCTGCGGCACGCAGCTCTTCATCGGCGTCACGAGCGACGCGCAGTGGGAGCGCTTCTGCGCCGCCTTCGGCCTGGAGGAGCTGGCGGGGGATCCGCGCCTCGCCACCAACGCGCAGCGGGTGCGGGAACGCGCCTGGCTGCTGCCCGCCCTGCAGGCGGCGGTCGGCGCCCTGGAATTCGGCGCGGCCACGCAGCGCTGCGCGGCGGCCGAGGTGTCCTGGTCGCCGGTCGGCAGGCCGGGGGACCTGCTGCAGGACCCCCATCTCACCGCCAGCGGCGGCCTGCTCTCCACCGCCATCGCCGCGCTGGGCGGCGGGCCGGAGGTGCCGCTGCCCGCCCTGCCGCTGGAGTTCGGCGAGGCGCGCAGCCGCGCCCCGCTGCGGCGGCAGCCACCCAGGATCGGCGAGCACACGCGGGAGGTGCTGCTGGCGGCCGGCCTGCCCGGCGAGCGGATCGCGGCACTCCAGCAGGCCGGCGTGCTGGCCGACGCGGCGGCGCCGGCGCGGCTGCAGCAGGCCTGACATGGCGCCAGGGGCGCGGCCCTGCTGCTAACGGCCGCAGGCCGGGATTTCCGCCCCGGCCGCCTGGTCCGCGGATGCCAGCGCCAGGAGATCCTCCACGTTGCGGCTCAGCTGCTGCCAGGCGAGGGACAGGCCGAGGATCTGCTCGGCCTCCTCGCGCTTCGCCTGGCTCAGCTGGCCTTCGGCGCGGAGGCGCTCGACGAGCCTGCCCACCTCCTGCGCCAGCGCGTCGAAGCGGCTGGCCGCCGGCGGAGGCTTGCCGCAGGTGAGCGCCTGGCCGGCCTCGTACAGGAAGCGCTCCGCTTCTCCCGCGGCCTGCCGCACCGGCGCGGCCATGGCCTCCCGGACCGCATCCGGCAATGGCCGCGCGCTGAGGCGGTCGGCCATTGCCAGCGTGTACCACAGCCGCTCCACCTGGTTCAGGAGGGAGGACAGAAGGACGTATTGCTCCTGCTTCCGCCGCAGGCGCGTCTGCCGCGACATGGAGCCGGCCAGGGCCAGCTCGCGCGCAATGCGGGCGTGCAGCGGATGCAGGTCCCGCTCATCCTGCGACAGCAGCTTGTCCATGCAGGCGCTCAGCAGCGCGCCGCAGCCGGCCAGGGCCTGCACCAGATGCTGCTCGGCCGCGCGGTGGGCCTGGCGGGGGAGGACCAGCACGCTGGCCAGCGCGCCGGCGGACGCGCCGAGGCCGATGGCGGCGATCTTGAGCAACCCGTCCTCGACCAGCTCCGTGCCCGGGGCGACGGTCAGGACGGCGACGGGTACCAGGCCGTAGTTGAGTTGCGGCCTGACGCCGGCGATCAGGCTCATGATCCCGACCCCCGCCACCAGGGAGAGGATCGTCCGCCACGCGCCGGTGCCGATCACCGACACGCAGAGCAGCGCCAGGAGGGCGCCCAGCACGGCACCCTGGACCCGGTCCATCGCCGCCGTCAGGGTGCCGCCGATGCTGCCCTGGATGACGAACAGCGCCGAGAACACGGCCCAGGACGGTTCCGGCAGATGCAGCCACAGGGCGGCCGCGTAGGTGACCAGGACCGCCAGGACCGTCTGCACCGCCAGGCGGGCCGGGTCCCCCCGGATCAGGCCCAACCCCCGCGCGCAGGAGCCGAGGATGCGAGGCCAGCGGAGGCGGCGCTGCCCGGAGGATGCTGAGGAGCCCTTCATGAGGCCGCAACCGCCAGGCCCGGACTTTGTTCCTCGGCCCTGCCCTCCGCGTCCGGGCGGTCCGGCCACGCAGAGAGGTGGACGGCGGCCCTGGAGCCCCGCCGCAGCGCCCGGCAGGCCGGGACCGGCAATCGATCCGGTCGATCGCGCCAATCGGAAAAAATCGTTTCTATCGATCCCATGCCGCGCATAACCTTCCCCCAAAACACCTGGGAGGAAGTCAAGACCATGGACACGAATGTGGGCGGTCCGCTGGGCTGCCCTATGAAGAAGCCGGCCGCCATGCGGGCCCTGCTGGGCCGGACCAACCGGGACTGGTGGCCGAACCAGCTCTCCCTCGACATGCTTCACCAGAAGGGTCTGCACGGCAACCCGATGGGCGAGGATTTCGACTACGCGAAGGAATTCCTCTCCCTCGACTACGCGGCGGTGAAGAGGGACCTGCACGCGCTGATGACCGACAGCCAGCCCTGGTGGCCGGCCGATTACGGCCATTACGGGCCGTTCTTCATCCGCATGGCCTGGCACAGCGCCGGCACCTACCGCACCGGCGATGGCCGCGGCGGCTCCTCCTCCGGCTCGCAGCGCTTCGCGCCGCTGAACAGCTGGCCGGACAACGCCAACCTCGACAAGGCGCGGCGCCTGCTCTGGCCGGTCAAGCAGAAATACGGCCGCAAGCTTTCCTGGGCCGACCTGATGATCCTGGCCGGCAACGTCGCCATCGAGTCGATGGGCGGGCCGGTCTTCGGCTTCGGCGGCGGGCGCGAGGACGTGTTCGAGCCGGAGAAGGACATCTACTGGGGCACCGAGGAGGAATGGCTGGGCGATACACGCATCACCGAGGAGAAGGTGCTGGAGAGCCCGCTGGCCGCCATCCAGATGGGCCTGATCTACGTCAACCCGGAAGGCCCGGGCGGCGAGCCGGACCCGGTCCGCTCGGGCCGGGACATCCGCGAGACCTTCGCCCGCATGGGCATGAACGACGAGGAGACCGTCGCCCTCACCGCCGGCGGCCACACCTTCGGCAAGTGCCACGGCGCGGGCGACGCCTCCAAGGTGGGCGCGGAGCCGGAGGGGGCGGACATCGCGCAGCAGGGCCTCGGCTGGCAGAGCGGGCATGAGACCGGCATCGGCGACCACACCATCACCAGCGGCCTGGAAGGCGCCTGGACGCCGAACCCCATCCGGTGGGATGGCGGCTACTTCCACATGCTGCTCGACTACGAATACGAGCTGGTGACCAGCCCCGCCGGCGCCAAGCAGTGGCAGCCCATCAACCCGGCGCCCGAGGACATGGCACCGGGCGCGCACAGCCCGCACCGCCGCGTGCCGACGATGATGACGACCGCCGACATGGCGATGCGGGAGGACCCCGCCTACCGCAGGATCTCCGAGCGCTTCCGCGACCACCCGGAGCAGTTCGCCGATGCCTTCGCCCGCGCCTGGTTCAAGCTGTGCCACCGCGACATGGGCCCCAAGGCGCGATACCTGGGCCCGGAGGTGCCAGCCGAGGACCTGATCTGGCAGGACCCCATCCCGAAGGCGGATTACGCGCCGATCGACGCCGCCGATATCGCCGCCCTGAAGCGGCAGATCCTGGCCTCCGGCCTCACCATCCCGGAGCTGGTGGCGACCGCCTGGGCCTCGGCCTCGACCTATCGCGGCTCGGACCATCGCGGCGGCGCCAATGGCGGGCGCATCCGGCTGGCGCCGCAGAAGGACTGGGAGGTGAACGAGCCCGAGCGGCTCGCCCGCGTGCTGGGCGTGCTGGAGGGCATCAAGGCCGAATTCGACGGCGCGGCGCAGGGCGGCAGGAAGGTGTCCATCGCCGACCTCATCGTGCTCGGCGGCACGGCCGCGGTCGAGCAGGCGGCGCGCGATGCCGGCCACGAGGTGGAAGTGCCCTTCACCCCCGGCCGCACCGACGCCTCGGCCGAGCAGACCGACGTGGAGAACTTCAAGCCGCTGGAGCCGCGGGCGGATGGCTTCCGCAACTACCTCCAGGTCGCGTTCAACGTGCCCACCGAGGAGCTGCTGCTCGACCGCGCCCAGCTCCTGACGCTGAGCGCGCCGGAGATGACCGTCCTGGTCGGCGGGCTGCGGGTGCTGGGCATCAACCATGGCGGGCGCAAGGAAGGCGTGCTGACCGAGCGCCCCGGCCAGCTCACCAACGACTTCTTCGTCAACCTGCTGGACATGGGCACGGCGTGGAAGATGGTGGACGGGCACGCGGACGATGTCTTCGTCGGCACCTGCCGCAAGACCCATGTGGAGAAGTGGACGGCGACGCGGACGGATCTCGTCTTCGGCTCCAACTCGCAGCTCCGGGCATTGTCCGAGGTGTACGCGGCGGCCGATGCGGGCCGGAAGTTCGTCGACGACTTCATCGCCGCCTGGAACAAGGTGATGAACGCCGACCGCTTCGACCTGGTCCGGCGCTGACCGCCCGGGCGCCTGCCCGGCGGTGAGACGCCCCGTCCTGCCGCGGCGCCGGAACGCCGCGGCAGGAATGGCGCCATGCGGAAGGAGGAGGCCGATGCACCGGCGTGATGTCGATCTGCTGGACCCGGGGCGGGCCTACTGGGTGCCGGCGGTGGTGGCGCCCGAGCGGAACTGGGCGGGCGCGCCCGGCTGCCGCAAGGGCGCCCGCTACCTGGTGAACCGGGAAACCCTGCGGCCCAGCCGGGACGAGTTCGAGCCCTTCGACAGCGAGGCCAGCTGCCTGCGCTGGATCATGCACAACCGCGCCGATCTCAACCGCACGCTCCCGGGCGCCAGGATCCGCGCGGTTCCGCTGGGCCGCTGGCTTCTCGGCCTGGACTGAGCGGGGCGGCCCGCGCGGCTGTCAGCCGGTGGCCTGCGGCTGGCCGTGGCCGGCCGCCGGTTCCGGCTTCATGCTGCCGGTGCGCTGGCGCCGCAGATGCCAGGCGAAGGCTTCCTCCAGCAGGTGCGGCGTATGGCCGCCGCGCTCGCGGGCCGCGCGGTCCGCGTAATCCTGCAGGGCATCGCGGTAATCCGGGTGGGCGCAGCGGGCGATGACCGTCCGTGCCCGCTCGCGCGGGGCCAGGCCGCGCAGGTCGGCGAGGCCGTTCTCGGTCACCAGGATGTCCACGTCGTGCTCGGTGTGGTCCACATGCGTCACCATGGGCACGATGGTGGAAATGCCGCCGCCCTTCGCCGTGGAGCGCGCGACGAAGACCGACATGTAGGCGTTGCGCGCGAAGTCGCCGGAGCCGCCGATGCCGTTCATCATGTGGGTGCCGTCCACATGCGTGGAGTTGACGTTGCCGTAGATGTCGCATTCCAGCGCCGTGTTGATGCCGATGATGCCGAGGCGCCGGATCACCTCCGGATGGTTGCTGATCTCCTGCGGCCGCAGCACCATGCGCTGCTTGTAGCCTTCGAGGCCGGCGTTGAAGCGCTTCGTCATCTCCGGCCCCAGCGTGATCGAGGAGGCGGAGGCGAAGGCCAGCTTGCCGGAGTCGAACAACGCGATCGTGCTGTCCTGCAGCACCTCGCTGTACATGCGCAGGTCGCGGAACGGGCTGTTGATGAGGCCGTGCATGACCGCGTTGGCGATGGTCCCGATGCCGGCCTGCAGCGGCGCCAGGCTCATGCCGAGGCGGCCCTGCTTCACCTCCTGCTTCAGGAAGTCGATCAGGTGGCCGGCGATGGTATCCGTCTCGGCATCCGGCGGCTCGTTGGCGGAGGGGCTGTCGCTCTGCTCGGTGAAGACGATGGCGGCGATCTTGGTCGGCTCGATCGGGATGTAGGGCAGGCCGGGGCGGCTGTCGCAGGCCAGCACCGGCACCGGCTCCCGGTGCGGGCGGCGGGTCGGGATGTAGATGTCGTGCAGCCCCTCCAGCGCCAGGGGCTGGCTGAGGTTGATCTCGACGATCACCTTCTCCGCCAGGATGGCGAAGGTCGCGGTGTTGCCGACGGAGGTGGTGGGCACCACCCCGCCATCCTCGCGGATCGCGACGGCCTCCACGATGGCGTAGTCGATCGGGCCCATCTGCCGGGAACGCAGCTGCTCGACCGTTTCCGACAGGTGCTGGTCGATGAACATCACCTCGCCGCGGTTGATGGCGCCGCGCAGCACCGGGTCCACCTGGAAGGGCAGCCGGCGGCGCAGCACCCCGGCCTCCGTCAGCCGCCGGTCGATGTCGTTGCCCAGGGAGGCGCCGGTCATCAGGGTGATCTTGAACGGGTCGGCCGCCGCCCGCTCGGCCATGGCCAGCGGGACCGCCTTGGCCTCGCCCGCGCGCGTGAAGCCGCTCATGCCGACCGTCATGCCGTCGCGGATCAGCGCCGCCGCCTGCTCGGCGGTGCAAACCTTGTCGATCAGCGACGGGCGGCGCATGCGGTGATTGTACATGGCGGGAAGGGGCTCCTGGTGACACGCGCCTGCTCTGCCAAGGCATGGCCAGTCAGGCGTGGCCAGTAAAGCACATGGCCCGCCGCCGCGCATTCCGCCGCCCTGGCAACAGCGCCGCAGCCGGCACGTTCAACCGGCAGGTCAACCGGCATGATGGAGGGCGGCCCGGATGAAGACGCTGTCGAGGAAGGAGAGCCGGTGAGCGGCCATGGGAGGCCCGGCCGCCTGGCATGGGGGCTGGGCGCGGCGGCCCTGGTGCTGGGCGCCCTGGCGCTCGGCAACCGGGTGGCGGCCCGGCGGGCGGAACGGCGGCATGCCCCGCAGGGACGCTTCGTCACGGTCGGCGGCGTCCGGCTCCACTACCTCGACGAGGGCCAGGGCCAGCCGGTGGTCCTGCTGCATGGCAATGGCGCGACCGTCGAGGACTTCCGGGCGAGCGGCGTGCTCGGCGGGCTGGCGCGGCGTTACCGGGTCCTCGCCTTCGACCGGCCCGGCTTCGGCCACAGCGGGCGCCCGCGCGGCACCGTCTGGACGGCCGGCGCGCAGGCGGAGATCCTGCGCAAGGCCCTGCGGCAGCTCGGCATC
The DNA here is from genome assembly GCF_042651065.1 of Teichococcus aestuarii. Classification (NCBI taxonomy): domain Bacteria; kingdom Pseudomonadati; phylum Pseudomonadota; class Alphaproteobacteria; order Acetobacterales; family Roseomonadaceae; genus Roseomonas; species Teichococcus aestuarii. The sequence goes on along the minus strand of NZ_JBHSCH010000009.1, from coordinate 59,783 downwards.
CACCAGCCGCTCCTGCTGGGCCATTCCTGGGGCGCGCTGGCCGCCCTTGCCATGGCGCTCGACGCGCCGCGCGACACGCGGGGCGCCATCCTGCTGTCCGGCTACTATTTCCCGGGCCCGCGGCTGGATGTGCTGCTGCCCTCCCTGTCCGCGCTTCCCCTGCTCGGCGACATCCTGTGCCACACCCTCTCGCCCGTGCTGGGCCGGGCGGTCCTGCCGGCCCTGCTGCGCAGGATCTTCGCCCCACGGCCGGTGCCCGCCGCCTTCACGGCCGGGTTTCCCCGGGCGATGGCCCTCCGGCCCGGCCAGCTCCGCGCCAGCGCGGCCGACACGGCCCTCATGCTCCCCGGCGCCGCGGCCCTGCTGCGCCGGCATGGCGATGCGTCGTTCCCCGTCATCCTCCTCGCGGGCGCGGAGGACAGGATGGTGACGACCGACCGCCAGTCCCGCCGGCTGCAGCCGCGCATCCCGGGGAGCGAGCTCCGCATCCTGCCGGGCGAGGGCCACATGATCCACCACACCGCCCCGGGCGCGATCATCGCCGCCGTGGACGACGCGATGCGGCGGGCGGGCGCGCCCGCCCGCCAGGAGGGACAGGCTCCCTGACGCCCGGCGCGGCGCCTCGGGAATCAGCCGTGCGGCGGGCCCAGCGCCGCCAGGATGGCGGGAACCTCGCCCGGCAGCATCCGGGCCAGGAAGCCCACCGGCCCCTGGTCCGCGGCGAGCCGCCGTCCCGCCTCGCCATGCACATAGACCCCCCACAGCGCCGCCTGCAGCGGCGTGGCGCCCCGCGCCAGAAGCCCGGCGAGGATGCCCGCCAGCGTGTCGCCCGAGCCCGAGGTGGCGAGGCCGACATTGCCGCGGTCGCATTCCCAGGCCTCGCCCTGCGGCGTGACGATCCGCGTGCATCCGCCCTTCATGACGACCACGGCCTGGAAGCGGGAGGCCGCCTCCCGCGCCGCGGCGAGCGGGTCCGCCAGCACCGCCGTACGGGGGATCTCCAGCAATTCCGCCATCTCCCCGTCATGCGGGGTGAGGATGGCGCGCCCGGCATGCCGGCGCAGCGCGGGGCGGCAGCCGCGCAGCGCCGCCAGGGCACCGGCGTCCAGCACCAGCGCCGGGCCTTCCAGCGCCTCCAGGAGCTGGGCGGTCAGCGCCTCGCTCTCCGCGCCGGCCATCGTGCCCACGCCCAGCACCATCGCCCGGGCGCGGGCACCACGCTGCGCCAGCACCGGCGCCGCCGCCGCGGCGATGTGGCCCTGCTCCGTCTCGGCTAGGCCGATGACCCGCGCCTCCGGCATCGCCACCCCGACCGGCACCGCGATGGAGCGGCACACCGCCAGCTGCAGGCGCCCCGCCCCCGCTTGCAGGGCGGCCAGCCCCGCCAGCAGCACGGCGCCCGGCACCTCGACGCAGCCGCCCGCCACCAGCACGGCGCCGCGCGCATTCTTGTCGTCGCCCTTCTCATGCCGCGGCAGAGGCATCCGCCGCAGCAGCGCCTCGGTCACCGGTTCCGCCGCGCTCACCGGGGTGCCCCGCCATGCGGCTGTGCCGTCACCGGCGCAGCCTCCGTCTCCAGCGGGACGGTCCAGTTGTAGCGGTGCAGGCGCATGCCGCCGCCCTGGGCGTCGAAGACATATTCGGTCAGCCCGCAATTGGCGATGTCGCCCTCGCGGTCGATCGCCAGGATCTCCTCCTCGGTCAGGCCCTCGAGCAGGTAGCGCAGGCACAGCACCACCACCTGGTGCCCGACGATCAGCACGCGCTGGCCGCCATGCCGCAGGCAGAGGCTGTCGAGCGCGCTGCGCAGCCGGAGGATCACGTCGCACCAGCTCTCGCCGCCAGGCGGCCGGTGGTAGAACTTGCCGAGGATGCGGCGGAACTCGACCTGGTCCGGATGGCGCTGGGCGATGCCCTGCGTCGTCAGCCGGTCCAGCACGCCGAACTCCTTTTCGCGCAGCCGCTCATCGAGGATGAAGCCGCGGGAGTGCAGGCCGGACGGGCTCGCGGCGCGGATGAGTTCCGCCGTGTGGCGGGCGCGGCGGTAGGGCGAGGAGACAATGACCTCGGGCCGCTCTTCCGCCGGCTGCTCCGCGAACCAGCGGCCCAGCGCCTGTGCCTGCCGCTCCCCCACCGGGCTGAGCGGCACATCCACATCCCGCTCCGCGATGTCGATCATCGCCTGCCGCGCCGCCAGCGCCGCCGCGCGGGCCACATTCCCCGCGCTTTCCCCATGCCGGACGATCCAGAGCCGCAGGGGCCATTGTGGTTGCATGCTCGTTTCCGTCCCCCTCGCCTGCGCTGTGCCACAACCGGCCAGACCGCGCGGCGTTCCGCAGGGGGCGCGCCCATGGGAGGCACCCATGCAGGAGGCACCCATGCAGGAGGCACCCATGCAGGAGGCACCCATGCAAAAGGGCCCCGGAGTTTCCTCCGGAGCCCTCGAACATTGCCTGCGAAGCGTTCAACCGCCGCGCATGGAGCAGATCAGCCCGCGACGTTCCTCGCAGCGGAGATCCAGCTCACGGCGGCCGACGCAGCCATCAAACAATGAGACACTGGATCACCTCCTTTCTGTTGTTGCCGATAGGTTCCCAGATGGGAAAGCGGCTGCCGGTCCGCAAGCCTCCGCCAGCAAATAGTGCCGGCGCCAGCAGGCGGATTTCGCCCTCCGCCGCCCTCACGGGCCGGGCACGGGCCGCGCCCGGCTCAGCGCCACCAGCTCCCCCAGCGAGGTGACGATGGTCTCCCCGGACGCATCCAGGCGCAGCTCCGCCAGCAGCGGGCTTGCCGCCTCCGCCTGCCACAGCCCCACGACGATGCGGGCCTGCGGGAATTGCCGCTGCAACCGGCGCAGGAGGTAGCGGATGCCATCGGCGGTGTTGCCGGCCTCCAGCACCGAGAGGCAGCAGAGCCAGGCCGCGCCGGCCTCGTCCGGCGCCGCCGCCTCGGCCGGCAGGGCGACCGCGCCCAGCCCCTCCGCCCCGAGCGCCCGCACCGCCATGGCCGCCGTCAGGTCGTCCAGCGGGCCGCGGCCGGCGGCGCAGACCACCTGCGCCGGGCCGGGCGCCGGCGCGGCCTCCAGCCCCTCCAGCAGGGCCGAGACCTCGCCCCGCACATTCTCCATCCGCTCCGGCGAGAGCTCCTCGCGCGACCAGTCGCGGTCGGCCAGGGCCAGGGCGGGCAGCCCCACCGCGTCGAGATAGCCGCTCAGCGAGCCATGCGCGCGCAGTTCGCGCTGCGCCTGGCGGGACAGCTCGCGCGTGTCGCGCTGCAGGGCACGCTGGTAGAAGCTCTCATGAGCCTGCAAAGGCGGGCGGTCCCCCAGCATCACGTCGAGGAAGCCGAGGCTCGGCACATGCCGGCCGAGCACCACCAGACAGACGGTGAGCGGCGTGGCCAGCAGCAGGCCGATCGGCCCCCACAGGAAGGTCCAGAACGTGGCCGCCACGATGACCGCGACCGGCGAGAGGCCGGTGCTGTGGCCATAGACCGCGGGCTCCAGCACCTGCGCCATCAGCGGCTCGGCCACCAGGAAGAGCAGCAGCACCCACAGCGCCATCGACCAGCCCGGATCGACCGCGACCGCCAGCAGCAGGGGCGGCACCAGCGCGATGAAGGTGCCGATGAAGGGCACGAAGCGCATCAGCCCGGCCAGGATGCCCCAGAGCGCCGGGGCCGGCAGGCCGAGCAGCCACAGGATCAGCGCGATCGTCACGCCCATCAGGCTGTTCAGCGCCACCTGCGCCAGGAAGTAGCGCGACAGGCGCCGGGCCGCGTCGTCCAGCGCCAGGGTGGTGCGCTGCAGGTCGCTGCTGCCCGCCAGGCGGATCAGCCGGTCGCGCAGATCCTCGCGGTAGACCAGCACGAAGATGGCGAAGAGGAGGACGATGCCCGCGGTCGCCAGCGGCGCCAGCACCGGCCCGGCCAGGCTGCCGATGACGGCGAGCGGGCTGCCGCCCTCGGCGGCGGGCGCGGTGGTCACCGGCGGCGGCATCTCGGCGGCGCCCGGCGCGGCCCGGTCGGCGAGGCCGTCGCCCATCATCTGGCGCAGGTTGCGCAGCGCCGCGTCCGCCTCCTGCATCAGCTCGCCCAGCCGCAGCGATTGCAGCTTGGCCGCCATGGTCTGCTGGTAGGCGGGCAGGTCGGCCGTCAGCGAGCCGGCCTGGCGGCCCATCACCACGCCCAGGCCCAGGATCGCCGCCGCCGCCAGCAGCACCGCCGCCACCACGCCAAGGACCTGCGGCACCCGCAGCCGGTGCAGCACCACCACGACGGGCGCCAGCACGAAGGCCAGCAGCACCGCCAGCACGAGCGGCACGATCAGGTCCCGCCCCAGCGCCAGCACGGTGACGCTGAAGGCCGCTGCCAGCAGGCCGAAGATGGCCTGCAGCACGCGCAGCGTCTGCGCCTCCGGAGGGGTCTCCGGCCGCATGGCCGTGGCGTCGGCGGGGGAAGGGGGCGGCATTTCGGCCATGGCGACGTTCTCTTGGAGCGGGCTGCTGTAACGCCAGGCCATGGCAAAGGTTCAGCCCTCCCTTCAACCCGAGGCGTCGTGCGGCGTTATTCCCCGCCACCAACCGGATTCCGCCCTTGCCCAGCCTCGCCACGACGTCTTTCCTGCAACGCCAGGCTGAGCGCGCCCTGCCGCAAAACCCGCGCCCGGTTCTGATCGCCGCCTTCCTGCTTGTCCTGCTGGCGATCGGCGCCGGCGTGGCGCAATGGGCGCTCGCCGGCCGCGCCCGGGAGGCCAGCGCCGCCATCCACGCCCATGTGCTGCAGGCCGAGGCGCTGCTCTCCGCCGTGAAGGACGTGGAGACGGCGCAGCGGGGCTACGCGCTGACCGGCCAGGACGACTACCTCGCGCCCGACAGGGAGGCACGCCGTGCCATCGCGGCCCTGCTGCCGCAGCTGGAGGCCTCCGGGCTGCCGGCCGGGCGGCTGCGGCCGCTGGTGACGGCCAAGCTGGACTGGTCCGGCCAGGTGGTGGCGCTGCGCCGCGCCGGGAGCTCGGTGGAGGCGGCGCGTGCGGTCGAGACCGGGCAGGGCAAGGCGCTGATGGACGCGCTGCGCCAGGAGGTGGCGACGGCGCAGCAGGAGACGCGCGCCCTGGCCGCCCGGCAGGCCACCACGGCGGCGCGCCTCTCCGCCTGGCTGAGCGTGCTGATGCTGGCGGCGCTGCTGCTCTCGGGCCTGTCGCTCGGCCTCTACGCCATGGCACGGCGGCGGGCCGAGCAGCGTGCCACCGCCCTGCTGGACGGCGTGATGGAGCACGCGCCCATCGCCCTCGGCTTCCTCGACCGGCAGATGCGCCTGGCCCATGCCAACAAGGCGCTGACCATGCTGGGCGAGAAGGTGCTGGCCGACGGGCAATGGCCCGAGGCGGTGCGCGCGCAGCTGGCGCCGCGGCTGGAGGCGGTGCTGAAGAACGGTCAGGCGCAGTCCGACATCGCCGTGACGGTGCCACCCCCCGCCCCGGGCGGCGGGCTGGAGCGGCAGCTCCAGATCAGCCTGTTCCCGCTGGGCCGGATGGCGGAGGGCATCGGCGTCGCGGCCATGGATGTCACCGCCCGGCGCCGGATGGAGGCGCGGCTGCGCCGCAGCGAGGCCAGGCTGCGGCTGATCGTGGATTCCGTGCCGCAGATGGCCTGGATGACCGACCCCGAAGGCGAGATCCAGTGGTACAACCGCCGCTGGTACGAATACACCGGCGGCACGCCGGAGACGATGAAGGGCTCCGGCTGGAGAAGCGTGCACCACCCGGACCACCTGGAGCGGGCGGCCGAGCATTTCCGCGCCGCGATCACGGCCGGCGAGGCGTGGGAGGACACCTTCCCGCTGCGCGGCGCCGACGGGCAGTACCGCTGGTTCCTCTCCCGCGCCCTGCCGCTGCGCGACGCGCCGGACGAGGAGGCGCCGGAAGGCCGGCTCATCGGCTGGTTCGGCACCAACACCGACATCACCGAGATGCGCGAGGCGGAGGAGGCCCTGGCCGCCGCCAAGGCGGCCGCCGAGGACGCCAACATGGCCAAGAGCCAGTTCATCGCCAATATGAGCCACGAGCTGCGCACCCCGCTCTCCGCCGTCATCGGCTATTCCGAGATGCTCGAGGAGGAGGCGGAGGAGCTGGAGGGGGCGGAGGCCTTCCGCGAGGACCTCGCCAAGATCAACGCCAATGCCCGCCACCTGCTCTCCCTGATCAACGACGTGCTGGACCTCTCGAAGATCGAGGCCGGCAAGATGGAGGTGCAGCCGGAGGATTTCGCCCCGCAGGCGCTGCTGGAGGAGGTGGTGGCCACCGTGGGCGCGCTGGTGGCCAAGAAGGACAACACGCTCGAGGTCGCCATCGACCCGGCGCTGCCGCCGATGCACTCCGACCCGGTGAAGCTGCGGCAATGCCTGTTCAACCTGCTCGGCAACGCCGCCAAGTTCACCGAGGGCGGGCGGATCACCCTCTCCGCCGCCCCCGACCCGGAGGAGCCCGGCTGGGTGGTGCTGAAAGTGGCCGATACCGGCATCGGCATGACCGCCGAGCAGCTGGAGCGCCTGTTCCAGCGCTTCAGCCAGGCCGACAGCACCACCACGCGCCGCTTCGGCGGCACCGGCCTGGGGCTGGCCATCACCAAGGCGTTCAGCGCCATGCTGGGCGGCCGCATCGGGGTGGAGAGCCAGCCGGGCCAGGGCACCACCTTCACGCTGCACCTGCCGGCGGATCTGCGCCTGGTGCGGCCGGAGGCGGAGGATGCAGGGGTGCAGGCCGCCGAGGCGGTGCCGCAGCAGGATGCCCCCTCCCCCGCCGAGCGGCTGGGCGGCCTCGTGCTGGTGATCGACGACGACGCCGCCACGCGCGACCTGCTGGCCCGCTTCCTGACGCGCGAGGGCTTCGCGGTGCGTACCGCGCCGGACGGGCGGAGCGGCCTCCACCTGGCGCGCGAGATGCGCCCCGACGCCATCCTGCTGGACGTGATGATGCCGCGCCTCGATGGCTGGGGCGTGCTGTCGGCGCTGAAGGCCGAGCCAGACCTGGCCGCGATTCCCGTGGTGATGGTGACGGTGGTGCAGGAGCGCGGACTCGCCTTCTCGCTCGGCGCGGCCGACTACCTCAACAAGCCGGTGGAGTGGAGCCGGCTGAAGCATGTGCTGGAGCGCTACCGTGCGCAGCCCGCGCCCGGCCTGGCGCTGCTGTTGGACCCCGATGCCGAGCAGCGCGCCACGCTCCGCGCGCTGCTGGAGCGCGAGGGCTGGGCGGTGGAGGAGACGCCGGAGCCCGACGCGGCGCTGGCCCGCATGGAGCGCGGGCCGGCGCCCGACATGATGCTGGTCGAGGTGCAGGGCGGGGAGGACAGCGACGGCTTCGCGCTGATCCGCAAGCTGCGTTCGCGGCCGGAATGGGCCGCGCTGCCCATCATCGCCCTGACCGCCGCGCCGATGTCGGAGGAGGAGATGGCGCGGCTGCGCGGCAAGGTGCATGGCGTGATGCCGGCCGATGACGGCGTTCCGGAGGAGCTGCTGCGCGAGCTGCGGCAGATCGCCGCCACGGGTAGGAAAGGACACTGACGATGACGAAGATCCTGCTGGTCGAGGACCATGAGGAGCTGTGGGATTTCCTCTCCCGCCGCCTGCGCCGCCGCGGCTTCGATGTGGTGCTGGCGCATGACGGGCAGCAGGGCGTGGACATGGCGCAGGCCGAGCGGCCTGACATCATCCTGCTCGACATGAACCTGCCGGTGATGGATGGCTGGACCGCCGCACGCACCCTGCGCGGCATCGAGGGCACGGCGCGCATCCCGATCATCGCGCTGACCGCGCATGCCATGTCGGGCGACCGCAACAAGGTCATCGAGGCAGGCTGCGACGACTACCACCCCAAGCCGGTGGATTTCTCCCGCCTGCTGGGCCAGATCGACACCGCCCTGCTGCAGCGGGAGGAGGAGCCGCCGGCCTGAGGCCGGCGGGAAAGGCGGGGCGGGAGGAAGGCGGGGCGGCCGGCCGGCGCCCTAGCCGGGCGTCAGCCCCCATACCCAGGCGATCATCGGCACGCCGACCGCCAGCACGATCAGCGTCAGCGGCGCGCCCAGCCGGGCGTAGTCGCCGAAGCGGTAGCCGCCCGGCCCCATCACCAGCGTGTTGCACTGGTGGCCGATGGGGGTGAGGAAGTCGCAGGCGGCGCCGACGGCCACCGCCATCAGGAAGGCGTCCGGGCTGAGCCCCAGGCGCTGCGCCAGGCTGGCGGCGATCGGGCCCATCATCAGCACCGTGGCGGCGTTGTTCAGGAAGGGCGTGACGGCCATGGCGATGGCCATGATCAGACCCAGCGCACCGAGCGGCGGCAGCTGCCGCGTCGCGCTTTCCAGCCAGGCGGCGATCAGGTCGGTGCCGCCGGTGCTGCGCACCGCCTCGCTCACCGGGATCAGCGCGCCGAGCAGGATCAGCACGGGCCATTCCACCGCGCCATAGGCCTCCTGGTGGCTCAGGCTTCGCAGCATCAGCAGCAGCACCGCGGCGCCGAAGAAGGCGATGGCGACAGGCACCACATGCAGCGCCACCAGCAGCATGGCGCCAAGCAGCACTAGTATGGGCACCCAGCTGCGCCGGCTGCGGCCGAGGGCGATGCTGCGCTCCGTCAGCGGCAGCACGCGCAGCGCGGGCAGCGCGCCGCTGATGGCGGGCGCCGCGCCCCGCAGCAACAGCACGTCGCCGGCGCGCAGCCGCAGCCCGCCGAGGCGGCGGGCGATGCGCTGCCCGCTGCGGCTGACCGCCAGCAGGCCGATGCCGAAGCGCTCCGGCAGCCTCGCCCGCTCCGCCGTCTCCCCGGCGAGAGGGGATTCGGCGGTGACCACGCCCTCCGCCACGTTGGCCTCGCCCTCGGTGTGTGCGGCCACCAGCCGCAGCCCCGCGCGCGCGATGACGCGCTCCAGATCCTCCGGGTCCCCCTCCAGCAGCAGCGTGTCGCCGGCGCGGAGCCTGCCCTCGGGCGTCGGCACGAAGCGGCGGAAGCGCTCGCGGATGATGATGGCGACGCCGACGCGCCCCGGCTCCATGGCCAGCAGCTCCGCCACGCCCCGGTCCACCAGCGGGGAGCCGGGCGGCACCTGCACCTCCGTGGTGTAGTCCTCCACCGCGGGGGCGGCCTCGGCGGTGCCGCGCCGGCCGGTGGGCAGCAGGCGCCAGCCGAAGGCTAGGAAGGCCATGCCCGCCAGCGCGATGCCGAGGCCCACCGGCGTGTAGTCGAACATGCCGAAGGGCTCGCCCGTCACCTCCGCCCGCACCCGCGCCACGATGATGTTGGGCGAGGTGCCCGTGAGGGTGATCAGACCGCCGATCAGCGAGGCGAAGGCCATCGGCATCAGCAGGGCGGAGGGGCGGGTGCCGGTGCGCCGGGCCAGCTGCAGGGCGACCGGCATGAAGATGGCCAGCGCGCCGATGTTCTTGGTGAAGATGGAGGTGACCAGCACCGCCCCCGCCAGCGCCGGCACCTGGGTCGAGGCATGACCCAGATAGGGCAGCACCGGGCGCATCAGCGTCTCGATGGCGCCGGAGCGGGCGACGGCGGCGCTGACCAGCAGCGCGCAGGCGACGATCACCACCACATCGTCGGCGAAGCCCGCGAAGGCGCGGTCGATGGGGATGATGCCCACCAGCACGCCGGCCAGCAGGGCGAGCAGGGCCACCAGCTCGTAGGCGATGCGGCCCCAGAGGAACAGCCCCACCGTGGCGCCGAGGATGCCGAAGGCCAGGCCCTGGTCGAGCGTCACGGGCGGCCCTCGCGGCCGGGATGGGCGCGCGGGATGCGGAATGGCGGTGGCATGCGGGAATTCCTGTTTGGTCGCTTGGGTCGGTCGCTCGGGTCGGCTGCATGTGCCGGCCGCCCGGGCGCAACCGGCGGAAGCGCGGCGAGTTGCCAGGGAGGTTGCCCCTCGCGCCATCTCCCACCGCGCCCGTTGCAGGAACGCCGCTATCATGACGATCAGGACCCGGCGCCTACTGCAATGGCTCGGCCTCGCGGCGGATGGCCGCTCGGAGCTGATGGAGCGGCAGGCGCTGGAGCTGCCCGCCACCCTTTCCGCCGCGCCGGCGCCCGGGGCGATGCCGCCACGCCCGCTGCCCCCGCCGCCGCAGCTTCTGCTGCAGGAGCAGGTGGCCGCCAAGCTGCTGCACGGATGGCTGCAGAACCGCCATCAGACGCTGTTTCCGCTGGCCCTCAACGTGAACAACCTGCCACCGGCGCACCGGATCCTGCTCGTCCGCTGCATGCAGGCCACGGCCGCCATGACCGGCGCGCCCCCGCCCCTCGAGGCGCTGGCGGCGATCGGCGGGGGCACGGCCGAGAAGGCGGCGCTGGACGAGGCGCTCCCTCCTTTGCCCCTGCTCCTGGATTCGGTCCGGCGGGAGGAGCTCGGCGCCCATGCCTATACCGCCGCGCTGCTCTCGGCCGCCGATGGCCTGGCCGGGCAGGCCTGGCTGGACTACCTCGCGGCGGCCTTCGCGCTGCCCGCCACGGTGACGGCCGACCTGCGGCGGCGCGGCCGGCGGAGGCTCAGGCCGCGGACTCGGTGAGGCCGCGCAGCGCCTGTTGCAGGCGCGCATCCTCCACCAGCAGCCGCCGGGCGACATCGGCCAGCGTCACCCATCCCACCACCTTCCCCTGCGCATCCTGCACCGCCAGGCGGCGGAGGTTCTGTGCCGTCATCAGGTCCATGGCCTGACGCAGCGTGTCATTGGGGCGGCAGGCGATGGCGGGGCTGCTCATCACCTCCCGTACCCTGAGGCCCGCCGGGTCCCTGCCGGCCGCCACGACGCGGTAGAGGAGATCGCGGTCGGTCACCACGCCCCGCAGATCCTCGGCGCTCCCGACCGGCAGGGCACCGACGTCGAGCTCACCCATCAGCTCCGCCGCCTCCTGCGCCGTGGCCTCCGGTGCGATGAATTCGACCTCGGCACTCATGACTTCCGCGACGTCCATGCTGCTTCCCGCTGCTGAGGGATGATGTGACCGATGACGATGGGAGGGGAATCAGGGATGCCGGGATACCATCGGTCAGGGGCGGGGCCGGCCTCCCGCGGCTTTGGCCTCGTCAGCGCCCACGCCTCAGCAGCCGCCGCGAAGCGACCACCGCCGGAACCAGGAGGGCGGCGACCATGACGCCGCGCAGCAGCGCCGGGTTCACGGCGCTGACCCGTGGCTGCGCGACCGCCCCAAACCTGCCCTGCCCGGCGTGGCGCCCGGCAACGGGTGCGAACAGGTTGTCCGGCTGCCCGGGCGGACGAGCCTCGGGCGCCATCTGCCCGTCATAGCCCTGCCGGGCCAGCAGCCGGTCCAGAATACCGGGCGCCAGCATGGTGCCGATGATGGCGCGGATGCCCGACCAGCCCACCCACACTTCGCGCGGGGCGGTCTCCGCCGCCCGGCACACGGCTTCCGCCACGGCATCGGGCTGGAAAATGGGCGGCACGGGCTGGGCCCGGCGCGGCATGTGGCTGCGCGCCCAGTCGAATTGCGGCGTGTTCACGGCCGGCAGCTGCACCATGGTCAGGCGGACACGGCTTCCGTCGTGCCGCAATTCGCTGCGCAGCGCGTCGGTGAAGCCGCGAATGGCGAACTTCGCGCCACAATAGGCGGATTGCAGCGGAATGGCCCGGTAGGCGAGCGCGGAACCGACCTGCAGGATCGTGCCACGATCCTGCGCGCGCATCTGCCGGAGCGCCGCCATCGTCCCATGCACATAGCCGAGATAGGTGACCTCCGTCACGCGGCGGAACTCCTCGGGCGACAGGGCGGAGACCGGCCCGAAGACCGTGACCATCGCATTGTTCACCCAAAGCTCGATGCCGCCCAGCTCGCGCCCGAAACGCCCCGCCGCGTCGAAGACGGCGGAGGCATCGGCAACGTCGATGGCGGCCACACGGACCTGCGGCGCACCCGCCGCTTCCGCTTCACGGCGTACGGCCTCCAGCGCGCCAGCATCACGCGCGATCAGGCCCAGCTGCCAGCCGCGCCGGGCCAGGGCGTGGGCGACCGCCCGGCCAACACCTGCGGAAGCGCCTGTCACCACAGCGGTTCGTACCGGAATTTCGCCTGTTCTCACCGCCCCACCTCCGGCCCATAGAACATCCCGCCCCTCGCATGGTTTCGGGCGGGGCCGCGGCGCGCCCGTGGCGCGTGACCGTGCTTCAGGTCCGCTGGCGTGAGCGGGCGCTATCCGGCGCCTCATCCGGCGCTGCGGGGCGCGCCGCGAAGGCGCCCCCCGTCCGGCGAGATTCTACTTCGTCCCGTACAGACGGTCCCCGGCGTCGCCCAGGCCGGGGCGGATATAGGCGTGCTCGTCCAGCTCGCGGTCGATGGAGCAGGTGAAGACCGGCACGTCCGGATGGGCGCTGGTCACGACATCCACACCCTGCGGCGCCGCCAGCAGGCAGGCGAAGCGGAGCTGCTCCGCCCCGGCCTGCTTCAGCCGCGCCAGCGCCGCGGCGGCGGAATGGCCGGTGGCCAGCATCGGGTCCACCACGATCACCAGCCGCTCGGAGACATCGTCCGGCAGCTTCAGGTAGTACTCCACCGGCACCAGCGTCTCCGGGTCCCGGTACAGGCCGATATGGCCGACGCGGGCGGAGGGGACGAGGTCCAGCATCCCCTCCATCAGCCCGTCGCCGGCGCGCAGGATGGAGACGATGCAGAGCTTCTTGCCGGAGAGGATCGGCGCCTGCATCGGCTCCAGCGGCGTCTCGATGGCGGCGGTCTCCAGCGGCAGGTCGCGGGTCAGCTCATAGGCCATCAGCAGGCTGATCTCGCGCGCCAGGCGGCGGAACTCGCCGGTGGAGGTCGCCTTCTGCCGCATCAGGGTCAGCTTGTGTTGCACCAGCGGGTGCTGGATCACGGTCACGTCGCGGGGGCCGTTCGGCGCGTCGGTCATGGTCGGGCTTTCCGGGTCGGGCTTTCTGTCAGAACACGGTGCCATCGCTGGCGAGCGTCAGCGGCGGCCCGCCATCCGGCCGCATCGCGCGGGCGATGCGGCGGCCGGCGGCCCAGCTTCCCCCCTCCAGCACGCGGGCCAGCGGCAGGGCGGCGGCGTCGAGGCCGAGCCGCGCCCGCACCAGCTCCGCCAGCCGGTCGAGCAGCGCCACGGTCAGCGCCCGCCACTCGACGATGGCCGGATGGTCGGCGGGCAGGGTTTGCCGTGCCAGGGTGGGGTCGCGCAAGGCCAGCACGCCGAGATCGAGCAACAGCCCGCCATTGCGGTACTCTGGCAGGCCGGTCAGGGCGTCGAGGCCGGTGACGGGCAGGCCCGCCTCCTCCAGCACCTCGGCCAGCGAGTAGCTCAGCCATTGCGAGAGCTTGTGGAAGGGCACCAGCCCCGCCGCCGGCCCCTCCGGCGCGGCCAGCGGGTGGCGCCAGACATCGCCCAGGTTCTCGCCCTCCAGCGAGAGCCGGGCCGGCCAGACCGGCGCCAGCCCCTCCAGCAGCGCGGCGAGGATGGCGGCGGCGGGCAGCCCTTGGGGCGTGGCCCGGGCGCGCAGATAGTCGAACAACCGGCCCGGCCGTGCCGGCGCGGCGCCGAACAGCGCCGGCACCCGCAGCAGCGCGGCACCGAGGTTGCGCATCAGCGCGGCACGCCCCTCCAGCCCCTCCAGCGGGTTGCCCGGCGCGTGCTGGAAGGCGGCGCCCAGCTGTGCCGTGTCCAGCGCCAGCAGCGCCTCGGCATCCACGCGCAGCGGGTCGGCCGGGTCGCTGGAGAACAGGCCGGCGGCGAAGGCATGCAGGCTGGCCACGGCCAGCCCCTCGGAGCGGTTGGTGCGCGTGCCGTCCGGCTCGGTGAAGGACCAGGCCGGCCCCGCCCCCGCATCCAGCAGCACCGAGACGACGCAGAGGTCGATGCGACGGCGCGCGACCGCCTCCGTCCCCTCCCCCGCCAGCCGCGCCGCCAGCGCGCCCCAGCGGTCCACCCCGCCGGCTGCGAAGTGCCGCCAGCGGGCATGGTAGGGGATGCGCAGGTCCGGGTAGTTCTGCCGGATGGTCTCCGTCACGTAGTCGGCCGCCGCCGGCAGGCGGGCGGGGTGGAAGGTGAAGTGCGGCAGCGCGTCGCGCTCGGCCAGGACGAGGAGTGCGTGGCAGCGGGCGCGGATCGTCTCCGGCCGGCGCAGCAGGGCCAGCGCACCGCTCACAGCGCGCGGCCCTTGGCCACGGCCAGTTCCGCCGCGTCCGGCACGGCGGGGGAGAAATAGCCGGCCGCCTTCTTGGCATCCATCTCCACCCGCGCATCGGCCGGGATCAGTTCGTCGGGGATCGGGATGCGCTCCACCACATCGATGCCGCTGGCGGTGATCGGCGCGAACTTCATGTTGCTCATCGACACCAGCCGGTCGATGCGGGTGATGCCGAGCCAGTGCAGCACATCCGGCATCAGCTCCTGGAAGCGCATGTCCTGCACGCCGGCCACGCATTCGGTGCGCTGGAAGTACTGCTCCGCCCGGTCGCCACCCTCCTGCCGCTTGCGCGCGTTGTAGACAAGGAACTTCGTCACCTCGCCCAGCGCCCGCCCCTCCTTGCGGTTGTAGACGATGACGCCGACGCCGCCCTCCTGCGCCATGCCGATGCAGGCCTCGATGCCATGCGCCAGATAGGGCCGGCAGGTGCAGATGTCGGAGCCGAACACGTCGGAGCCGTTGCACTCGTCATGGATGCGGCAGGCGATGCGCGTCTCCGCCTGGCCGAGCTTCGCCGTGTCGCCGAAGAGATAGACCGACATGCTGCCGATGGGGGGCAGGAACACCCGCAGGTCGGGCCGCGTCACCAGCTCGGGGAACATGCCGCCGGTCTGCTCGAACAGGTTGCGTCGCAGCGCGGTCTCATCGATGCCGAAGCGGGCGGCGATACCGGGCAGCCACCACACCGGCTCGATGGCGATCTTGGTGACGCGCACATCGCCATTGCCCAGCAGCACCGCGCCATCCGGCGCCAGTCGCCCGGCCCGCACCGCATCGGCCAGTTCCGGCATGTTGATGTGCGCGCGGGTGACGGCGATGCTGGGGCGGATGTCCAGCCCCGCCGCGAGCTGCTCCGCGTAGAGTTCCGGCACCATGTGCCCGAAGGGGTCGAGCGAGACGATCCTCGCCGGGTCCCCC
Organism: Teichococcus aestuarii; assembly: GCF_042651065.1. Classification (NCBI taxonomy): domain Bacteria; kingdom Pseudomonadati; phylum Pseudomonadota; class Alphaproteobacteria; order Acetobacterales; family Roseomonadaceae; genus Roseomonas; species Teichococcus aestuarii. The sequence continues at coordinate 44,663 of NZ_JBHSCH010000009.1, read as the reverse complement.
CAGGCCGGGAAGGGGCCGATCGGCTGGGCCGGGCGGGTGTCGCGGAAATCCGGCCGGTGGTCGGCGCGGAGCTGCCCCGAGGCCACCGCCAGCGCCCGGTACAGCGCATAGGAGCCCGCATGGGTGCCGATGGCGTTGCGCGCCGCGGGGTCCTGCGTGGTGGCGATGACGGGGCCACGCCGCGCCGGCTCGGCCGCGCCCCAGTGGAGCGGCAGGGCCTTGGCGCCGCCGCGCTGCGGATGGGAGGTCAGGATGATCGGGCGCGGGGCGGTGCCCTTGCCGTCGCGCAGTCGGTTCAGGCCGGTCATCGTCGCGCTACGCCTCGCTCTGTGCGGCACCGGCGGGCCGCGCCCGGCGGGGCGGCTTGGTGCGTCGGCGATATGACGCTAGAAGAAAGCTGACCAAATGGTCAATAATTTCCCAAGGCCCCCGATTGGCCCATTTGCAAGGCAGCAGGCCGGAATTCTGATCATGACGCAGGCAGGGAATGCACAGATCGGCCCGCGTGCCCGCCAGCGCCAGGCGCGCATCGCGCAGATCCTGGCCGGGGCCGAGCGCGTCTTCGCCGAGGCGGGCTTCGAGGGGGCCAGCATGTCGGAACTCGCCGCCGCCGCCGGCCTGCCCAAGGCCAACCTGCACTACTACTTCGGCACCAAGGAGGCACTCTATACCACCCTGCTCGACAGCATTCTCGCCCTCTGGCTCTCGGCCACGGACAGCATCCGCCCTGAGGCGGAACCGGCCGAGGCGCTCACTGCCTATATCCGCGCCAAGATGCGCTGGTCGCGCGAGCGGCCGCAGGCCTCCCGCGTCTTCGCCAACGAGGTGCTGCACGGCGCGCCCTATCTGCGCAGCCACCTGGCTGGGCCGCTGCGCGCGCTGGTGCGGGAGAAATCCACGGTGCTGGAGGGCTGGATCGCGGCGGGCCGCATGGCGCCGGTGGACCCGCCCCACCTGTTCTTCAGCATCTGGGCGATGACCCAGACCTATGCCGATTTCGGCGCCCAGATCGGCGCCGTGCTGGACCTGCCGGAGCCGGACGCCGACTGCTTCGCCCGCGGCACCGACACCATCCTGCAGCTGGTGTTGCGCGGCTGCGGACTGGAGCCGCCTGGACGCTGAGGGCGGCGCCCTGGCCTTGCCCTGCCGCGCTCCACCCGCCACCCTGGCCGCGAAACGAAATCCCCGGGGAGGGACCCAGATGACGGCAGGACTTTTCGACCTGACGGGGCGCCGCGCGCTGCTGACCGGCTCCAGCCAGGGCATCGGGCTCGCGCTGGCGCGCGGCCTGGCCGAGGCCGGCGCGCAGGTGGTGCTGAACGGCCGCGACCCGGCGAAGCTGGAGGCCGCCCGCGCGGGCCTCGCCGCTTCGGGGCTCGCCGCCGAGGTCGCGGCCTTCGACGTGACCGAGGCGGCGGCGGCCGAGGCGGCGCTGGCGGAGATCGAGGCGCGGCTCGGCCCGGTGGACATCCTGGTGAACAATGCCGGCATCACCCGCCGCATGCCGGCGCTCGACGTGCCGCCGGCGGTCTGGCACGAGATCCTGCGCACCAATCTCGACGGGGTGTTCTTCGTGGCCCAGGCCGCCGCGCGGCGCATGACGGCGCGCGGGCGCGGCAAGATCATCAACATCGCCTCGGTGCAGAGCGACCTGGCGCGGCCCGGCACCGCCCCCTACGCCACCAGCAAGGGCGGTGTGCGGATGCTGACCCGCGCCCTCTGCGCCGAGTGGGCGGCAAGGGGCGTGCAGGTGAACGCCATCGCCCCCGGCTACTTCGCCACGGAGCTGACGCGGCCGCTGGTGGAGGATGCGGAGTTCACCGCCTGGCTCGCCCGCCGCACGCCGGCCGGCCGCTGGGGCCGGGTGGAGGAGCTGGTGGGCGCCTGCGTCTTCCTGGCGGCGCCGGCCTCGGACTTCGTCAACGGGCAGATGCTCTACGTGGATGGCGGCATGACGGCGGTGGTCTGAGGAACGCCCCCGCCAGGGCCGGAAGGCCGCTGCATCCCGGCTTGCCGCCGGGATGATTTCTCCGCACGCTCCGGCGGATACGGCTTCCTGCCCTCTTCGTCCTCGCTCCCGGATCACCCGATGCCCCGCAAGATCATAGTGCTCGACCCGATCACGGCCGAAACCGCGCGGCGGATGCGTGCGCTGCTGCCGGCCGGCCTGGAACTCGACTACGCGCGCAGCCGCGACCCGGCCCATCTGCGGGAGATCGTGGCCGATGCCGAGTTCCTGGTCTCCGGCCAGATCGCGGTGGACGCCGCGCTGCTGGCCGCGGCGGGCCGGGCCAGGCTGCTGCACAAATGGGGCGTGGGCGTCGACAATTTCGATCTGGCGGCGGCCAGGGCGCGCGGCATCACCGTGGCCCGCACCACCGGCAGCAATGCCGTGCCGGTGGCCGAGTTCACCCTGGGCCTGATGATCGCCCTGCTGCGCAACCTGGCCTTCGGCCATGCCACGCTGCGCGCCGGCGCGTGGCGCACCACCACCCTGCCCAAGCCCAGCTTCATGCTCACCGGCAAGACGGTGGGAATCATCGGCTATGGCGCGATCGGGCAGAATGTCGCGCGCCTGCTGAAGCCTTTCGGCTGCCGCATCCTCTACAACAAGACCCGCCGCCTGGACCCCGCGGAGGAGGCCGCGCAGGATGTGCGCTTCGCCCGTGTTCCGGAGGTGCTGGCCGAGAGCGACGTCGTCTCGCTGCACTGCCCGATGACGCCGGAGACCGCCGGGATGATCGACCGGGCCGCGCTGCGGTCCATGAAGCGCAGCGCCGTGCTCATCAACGTCGCCCGTGGCGGGGTGGTGGTGGAGGCCGACCTCGTCGCCGCGCTCGAGGCCGGCGAGATCCTGGGCGCCGCGACCGATGTCTACGAGACGGAGCCGACGCCGGCGGAGAACCCGCTCCTGCGGTTCGACAACGTCGTGGCAACGCCGCACATCGCGGCCCTCGCCGCCGACAATTTCGAGAAGGGCATTCGCCAGATCTTTGGCAACATCGAGCGCGTCCTGCGCGGCGAGGCCGTGGCGGCGGCGGATTTCGTCTGCTGAAGCCGCCCTCTCATTCCGCCGCCAGCAGCGCCCGCACGGCGTCGGCGGGCATGGCCATGCCGTAATGGTGGCCCTGGCCTACGTCGCAGCCCAGCCTCTGCAGCAGCCGGTGCTGCGCGCCGCTCTCAACCCCTTCCGCCACCACCTCCAGGCCCAGCCCATGCGCCAGCTGGATCAGCATCTCGACGATCAGCCGGCTGCCGCCCTCCTGCTCGACATCGTCGATGAAGGATTTGTCGATCTTCAGGGAGTGGATGGGGAAGTCGCGCAGATGCACCAGCGAGGCATAGCCGGTGCCGAAATCATCCAGCGCGATCCGCAGGCCGGCATCGTGCAGGCGTTGCAGGATGTGAGTCACGGCGGGCCTCTGCGGGCCGAGGAACACGGTCTCGGTCACCTCGATCTCCAGCGCCTCGGGCGGCAGGTCGCAGGTGCGCAGCCGTTCCAGCACGCGCTCCACCAGCCCGTCCGACAGCACGTCGGCCTCGGTGACGTTCAGCCCGATCCGCGTGGGCGGAAGGCCGTCCAGCCGCCAGTTCGCCAGGTCGCGGGTGATGGCCGCCAGCATCCGCATGCCGATCAGCTCGGCCGTTCCCGGCTCCTGCAAGGCCGGCCAGAACTGCGCCGGGCCGCTGACCGTGCCATCCGGCTCCAGGACCCGCATCAGCGCCTCGAAGCCCATCAGCCGGCCGCTCGTGAGGCACAGCTTCGGCTGGTAGAACGGGCGTAGCCGGTCCTCCGCCAGGGCGCGCTGCACATGGTCGATGGCCGCGCGCCGCTGCTGGAACTGCGTGGCGATGGATGGCGAGAACAGGGTGATGCGCGCCTTGCCCTGCCGGCGCCCATCGGAGAGCGCCATGTCCGCCTGCCGCAGCAGCCCGATCGGGCTTGCGGCATCGTGCGGCCAGCGGGCCACGCCGATGCTGACGGAAAGCGGCCGCCAGCTCTTCTCGCCCGGCAGGCGGGTCTGCAGGGCGGCGACCATGCGCTGCGCCATCTCGCGGATTTCCGGCAGGGTGCCGGGGTTGGGCAGCAGCAGGGCGAACTCATCGCTGCCCGTGCGCGCCGCGAAGCCTGGCTCCGCGACCAGGCGGCGCAGCCGCTGCGCGACGCCGCTCAGCACCTGGTCACCTTCCTGATGACCGTGGCGGTCGTTCAGATCCTGAAAGCCATCCAGGTCGAGCACGTACAGCGCCGCCTCATGGCCCTCCGGCATCGCGCGGAGTGCCTCGAGCCGCTCGAACAGCGCGGTGCGGTTGCCCAGGCCTGTCAGGCTGTCGGTGTGCGCCAGCTTCCGGAGGCGGCCCATCATCCGCCAGCCTTCCGTCACATCCTGCACGATGCCGAGGACCCGCACCGGCACGCCCTGCTCCGTCTCGATTTCCGCCAATGCGCGCACACGCCGATGGCGGCCGCGGGCCGTGACGAAGTCCGCCTCGAAATCGAGCGGCCCTTCACCCTTGATGGTGGTGTCCATCATCTCCTGGATCCGGGCACGCTCATGCTCCGGATAGAACTTCAAGGCGCCCGCCAGGGAGATGGGCGTGCCGACCGGCAGGTCATGCAGCCGGTAGATGATCTCGGACCAGTAGACCTTCTGGCTTTGCAGGTCGATCTCCCAGGCGCCGAGCTGCGCCATCCGCGCCGCCTGGTGGAGCAGGCGGTTGTGCCGCCGCAATTGCAGGCCATGCTGGCGCAGCTCCATCAGCACGTCGCGCAGCCGCACCTCCTGCATCCGGTCGTGCAGCAGGGCCTGCGCGACCAGCGCGAAGCGCCGCATCGTCTCATGCTCCCCCGCTCCGGCCCGGCGCGGGCTGCCGTCCATCGCGCAGAGCACCCCGAGCGCCACGCCGTTCACGGTCAGTGGAATGCCGATATAGAAGCGTGTTCCTCCCGGCTGCACGGCCATCGGGTGATCATGGAACTGCGGATGGGACCAGGCGTCCTCGACAGCGAGCAGATCATGGCCGCGCAGCGTGGCGTCGCAGAGGGCATTCAGCCGCGGAATCTCCCCGACGCCCAGGCCCACCGAGGCACGCGGCACAAGGCGGTCCGGCCCGGCGAGGGACAGCATGGCCATGGGGCAGCGCATCGCCTCGGCGAACACGCGGATCAGGGCGTCGAACTCGGGCCCGGCGGCCTCCTCTCCGAGGCAGGGCATGCGCCGGGGATTCTCATCGGCGGCGTTCGGCGAGGCCATGGCTTCTCCCAGGACAGAGGCCGCCTGCGGCCCGGAGACACGCAGCCGCGTCGCCACTCTCACCCCGCCGGCAGGGCGGGCACGACCCGCCCATCTTCCATGGTCACGATCCTGTCCGCCATATCCAGAATGCGCGGATCATGGGTCACCATCAGGATGGGCACCTGACGCTGCCGCGCCATGCGCCGCAGCAGGACGGCCACCTCCTGGCCGCTGGCCTTGTCCAGCGCCGCCGTGGGCTCATCGGCCAGGATCAGCCCCGGATCGCCCACCAGCGCCCGCGCGATGGCGACACGCTGCCGCTGGCCGCCCGAAAGCTGGGAAGGAGGCTTGTGCCGGTGATCCTCCAGCCCCACGGAGGCCAGCATCGCATCGGCCCGGGAGAGGCGCTCGCGCTCGGTAAGGCCGGCCTGCAGCTCCAGCGCCATGGCGACATTCTGCCGGGCGTTGAGGAAGCCGAGCAGATTGTGGTTCTGGAAGATGAAGCCGATGCGCCGGCGCAGGGCGCGGCGCTGCCCCTCCCCCGCCCCGGCCAGCTCTGTCTCCAGGACCCTTGCGCGGCCGGCCTGCATGGCCCGCAGCGCGCCGATCAGGGTGAGCAGCGTCGTCTTGCCGGAACCGGAAGGTCCGGTCAGCAGCACGATCTCTCCCGGCATCACCCGCAACGCGACGTCACGCAGCACAGCCCGCCGCAGCTCGCCTTCGCCGAAGGCGTAGGAGACCTCCTCCAGCACCACGGGGTCGGCCATCAGAACATGTCCGCGGGCTGCGCATCCCGCAGCTTGCGCATGGCCAGCAGGCCGGCGGCGGCGCACATGCCGAAGATCAGGCCGAACACCAGCCCGGCCCGCGACCAGCTCATGCCCAGCGGCAGGAAGGTGGCGCTGCCGACCACGTCGTAGAGCACGGCCGAGACGACGGCCCCCGGCACAAAGCCCAGCACGGCGAGCAGCAGCGCGGCGCTGAGCACCACCCGCGCCAGATAGCCATTGCTGTAGCCGATCGCCTTCAGCGTGGCGTATTCGCGGAGATGGCCGGCAATGTCGCTGAACAGGATCTGGTAGACGATGACCATGCCGACGATCAGCCCCATCAGGCTGCCGAAGGTGAAGATGAAGCCGATCGGTGTCGCTTCCTCCCAGTAGCGGCGCTCCCAGGCCACCAGCTCGGGCTGCGTCAGCACCACGACATCCTCGGGCAGAAGGGCCTTCAACCGCGCCTGCGTCGCCACGGGATCGGCGCCCGGCTGCAGGCGCAGCGCCACGAGATCGACATTGGCGACCGAGCGGTTCGGCAGGAGGCGCCGGAAATTCGTCTCGCTCAGCACCAGGTTGCCATCCGCGCCGAAGGAGGGGCCGATATCGACCAGCCCCATCACGTTCATCTGCCGCCCGCCGATCTGCACCGGCAGCGGCGTGCCCGGTTGCGCCGCGAGCAGCCGCCCCACATCGCCGAATTCCGGCCGGGAGCGGCGGTCGAACGCCACGGCGTCGGGCTGTTTCAGCCGGTCGGCCAGGGCGGCGAGGCCGTTGAAGCCCATCGCATCGCTCTCGATGTCGAAGGCCACGAGCTGGATGGCCCGCCGCGTGCCGCTCTCCGGGTTCCGCCAGGTCACCTGCGCCATGTAGACCGGCACGGATTGCCGCACTTCAGCCAGGGCCAGCGCCTGCTGCGCCCGGATGCGTGGCAGCGGTTCCGGCCGGAAGCTCGCGGTGGTGAGCGGGTTCATCAGGAAAAGCTCGGCCCGCATGGCGGAAAGCAGGGCGGTGGCTGAGTCGAACAGCGCGGCGCGGAAGCCGATCTGCATGAACACCAGCACGCAGGCGAACATCACGCCGGCCATGGCCGCCAGCAGGCGTGCCCGCTCGGCGCGGAGCTGGCGCCAGGAGAGGCGCAACGGCAGGTAGAGCGACTGCAGGAGGCTCATGGCCGGATCGCCACCTGGACCTGCATGTTGGACCGCCGCCTCAGAAGCGCTGCGCCGGCCTCGTCCAGCCTCAGGCGCACCGAGACGGTGCGGGCGTCGACCGCAGCGACGGGATCGGTTCCGGCCTGGACGGTGCGGCGCACCTGCCAGCCGATCTCCGTCAGCAGGGCGGAGAGCCGCTGCGCCTCTCCGGGCACGATGATCTCGGCGGGCTGCCCGAGCCGCAGGCGCGGCAGATCGGTCTCATAGACATCCGCCACCACCTCCATCCGGCGGAGATCGGCCAGCTCCAGCAGCCCGTCCTCGCCGATGCGGTCGCCCGGCCGGGCGTGGATGCTGAGCACCGTCCCGGCGATCGGCGCGTAGAGGCGGCTCAGTGCCAGGTCTGCCTGGGCCACCCGCAGCCGGGCCTGCGCCGCCCAGATCTGGGCCTCGGCCACGGCGACGTCTTCCGGCCTGGCGCTGCGCAGGCGCGCGAGCACGGCTTCCGCCTCGGCCGCCTCGGCGCTGGCCCGGGCTGCCGCGAAACGGCGGCGCTCCGCCTCGGCCTGCCCGCCCGCGCCGCTGGGCACCAGCTGCTCGGCGCGGAGGGCGTCCCGACGGGCGCTGGCTTCCACCGCCCGCAGGGCTTCGAGCCGGGCGCGCTGGGCATCGATTTCCTCGGAACGGCCCGCCGCCTGGACCAGCGCCATCTGCCGCTCCGCCTCGGCCAGGGCGGCCTCGGCCTGGCGGAGCTGGGCGGCCTTCTGCTCGGCATCGGCCAGTTCGGCCAGAAGCTGGCCTTCTTCCACGGTGTCGCCCTCCACCACCAGGAGGCGGGCGAGCCGCGTGACGCTCATGCCGCCCGGCACGCCCAGGCGGCGGATGCGCGAGGCCGGCTCGACACGGCCCAGCGCTCCCACGCCCACGGGCGCTGGCGTGGTGGCCGGGGCGGGCGGCGGGTCTGCCGGCCACACCACCAGCGCCGCCAGCACCGCCGCCAGGCTGGCAGCCACGGGAACAATCCAGAAGCGTCGCTTCATACGGTGCGTCTCGACTTGGCCGATAGATACTCTGCCGTGGTCCGTACGCCAGCCCGGCAGGCCTCAGGCAAGCCGGCCGGGCCGCCCCGGTCATTGACAGCTGTCAATGACGCGCGTTGACAGCTGTCAATGAGGAAGGTGGGAAAGGCTTTGCGGCGGATCGACATTCCGATGATATACTAACGCTGAAATGCCTCTTTGCCGGAGAAAAGCGTCGGTCATGCATTCCCCTGAGGACAACGCCCCGGCGCCGGCGGCCATGGACACATTGATCAGCCAGGATGCCCAGGCTCTCAGTGCACAGCTGGCCCTGCTGCGCAACCGCATCTTCCCGCCCGTGGCCCAGAAATCGCTCCGGCGCTTCAGCAGCGGCGAGGCCGCGGCCCTCCTGCAGATCAGCGATTCCTATCTGCGGCAGCTGGCCCTTGCGGGGGAAGGCCCGGCCCCGGCCAAGAGCAGCGGCGGCCGGCGCGCCTACACGCTGGAACAGATCAACGAGCTGCGCGGGCTGCTGCGCGGCAAGGGGCGGCCGGCCCTGCCGCGCCGCCGGCCAGGAGACCATCTGCAGGTCCTGGCGGTGGCCAATTTCAAGGGCGGTTCGGGCAAGACCACCACCAGCGTCCATCTGGCCCAGTACCTGGCCTTCCAGGGGTACCGCGTGCTGGCGCTGGACCTCGACCCGCAGGCCAGCCTCTCCGCCCTGTTCGGCTACCAGCCCGAGCTGGATATCGGCGAGAACGAGACGATCTACGCGGCGCTGCGCTACGACCGGCAGCAGCGCCCGCTGCGCGAGGTGATCCGGCCCACCTATATCGACGGGCTGCACATCGTCCCTGCCAACCTCGAACTGCATGAGTTCGAGCACGACACGCCCCGGCTGCTCGCCCAGTCGGAACGCTCGCGGGAGACGCTGTTCTTCACCCGCCTGACCGAAGCGCTGGCGAGCGTGGAGGCGGATTACGACGTGGTGGTGATCGATTGCCCGCCGCAGCTCGGCTTCCTCACCCTCGCCGCCCTGTGCGCCGCCACGGGCGTGCTGATCACCGTGCATCCGCAGATGCTGGACATCGCCAGCATGTGCCAGTTCCTGCTGATGACGGCCGACCTGCTCGCGGTGGTGCGGCAGGCCGGCGGCAATCTCGACTATGACTTCCTGCGCTATCTCGTCACCCGGTACGAACCGCAGGACGGGCCGCAGACGCAGGTGGTGGGGTTCCTCCGCAGCCTGTTCGGCGCGCGGGTGCTGACCAATCCGATGGTCAAATCCACCGCCATCTCCGATGCCGGCCTCACCAAGCAGACCCTCTACGAGGTGGGGCCGCAGAATTTCAGCCGGGACACCTACAACCGGGCCGCCGAGGCCCTGGACGCGGTGAATGGCGAGATCCGGCAGCTGATGCTGCAGGCCTGGGGGAGGACCAGCCGATGAAACGCAAGAACACGTTGCGCGACCTGCTGAGTGCCGGGCCGGAGGCGGAGGCGGCGGCGCAGCCCACCACCGCCCGTGTGCCCTCCGGCGCGGTGCGCGCCATGGGCCTCAGCCTCGGCCACCTGCGGGAGGAGGCGCAGGCGCTGCGGGCCAGCATCGAAGCGGGCGACACGGTGGTGGAGCTGGACCCCGCCCTGGTGGAGGGCTCCTTCGTGAACGACCGCCTCGCCGCCGACAGCGAGGGGGAGTTGCGCGCGCTGGTGCAGAGCATCGCGGAATCCGGGCAGCAGGTTCCGGTGCTGGTGCGCCCCCACCCGGACAAGACAGGGCATTACCAGATCGCCTATGGCCACCGGCGGCTGATCGCGGTGCGGCGGCTGGGGGTGCGGCTGAAGGCGGTGGTCCGTGCCCTGAGCGATGCCGAGCTGGTCGTCGCCCAGGGCAAGGAGAACATCGAGCGGCGCAACCTGACCTTCATCGAGCGCGCCCTGTTCGCCGCGCATCTGGAGGCGCATGGCTTCGACCGCCCCACCCTGCACGCCGCCCTGGCCGTGCAATCGGCCGAGATGACGCGCTACCTCCAGGTGGCGCGGAGCATCCCGCGGGCCGTCATCCTGGCGATCGGCCCGGCGCCCCGGACCGGCCGGCCCCGGTGGCTGGAGTTGCAGCGCCTCTTCGCGCAACCGCAGGCGGAGGACATGGCGGCGCAGGTGGTGGCAGGCCCGGGCTTCCGCGCCCTGAGCAGCGATGCCCGCTTCCAGCGCGTCTTCGAAAGCCTGCGCCATGGCGGGGCAGCGCCGGAGGCAGGCCGCTTCTGGCACAATCCCCGGGGAGAGCCGGTGGTGCGGATCGAGCAGAGCGCCCAGGGAATGCGCCTGACCATCAATGAACGGCTGGAGCCGGAGTTCGGCACCTATGTGGCGGAGCAGCTGGAAGCCCTCTACCAGGGCTTCCGGTCCAGCCGCGAAGGACGCAAGGCGCGCTGAAGGGGTGTGGACTTTGCCGACCGGTCCTCCGGTGCAGCCCTCGTCCATCGCTGCAGGACTGTGGACTCTGCCGACCGGCGGTTCGCGGAACGCCGCGGGAAACAGGGATTTCCGGCGCCAGGAGCACCATCCGGAGTCGCAGCCCCCCTCCACAGGGCACAGCGTGGACTCTGCCGACCATACCGTGGACTCTGCCGACCCGCGGCCACCGCGATTCAAAGGTTTAGTCGGGTTATCCCGTGGACTCTGACGGCACAGAGCAAATAGAAGAATCAAATACTTCCAAATAGCTATGGTCGGCAGAGTCCACATCGACAGCGGCGCCCGATTGCGCCAGTTTGCCGGGCAATTCGCAGCGGATGGTCATGGGCAAGGTTCATCATCTCATCGAAGCCTATGGGCGGCAGGCCACCCGTGACCTGCTGGACGGCCGGCGTGCGCCCCGCATCGTGGAGGCAGCGGCGTCCTGGTCGTCTGATGAGGAGATGGGCACCGGCTACATCCATTCCGGATGGTGCCAGACAGCGCTGCCGCACCGCCGCCCGCAGGATGACAGCGCGATCTGGAAGCTCGAGACGGACAGCATGACGCTGCTGGTCGAACCGGGCGTCAGGCTGAAGGCGGACGGCACGCCTTGCCATGTCGGCGTGCCTTTCGGCGCCATCGCCCGGCTGATCCTGATCTACCTGCAATCCGAGGCGCTGCGGACGGGGTCGCGGGACATCCAGCTCGGCCGGTCGCTGCGCGACTTCCTGGGCCGGCTCGGGGTGTCCGTGGGCGGCAAGACCACGAAGCTGGTGCGGGAGCAGGCCGACCGCATCAGCCGCTGCCGCCTGTCCTTCCACTTCACGCGCAACGGCGCGACCGTGCTGGTCAACCAGAACATCGTCGACATCGCCATGTTCGTCGACGACCCGACGAACAGCGCGGCGGGGCAGGGGGATCTCTTCGTCGAGACGGCCCGCCTGTCGGAGAGCTTCTTCCACCAGCTGCGCCAGCACGCGGTGCCGCTGGACGAGGCGGCGATCCGGCACATCCGCAATTCCTCGATGGCGCTCGATGTCTATTGCTGGCTCGCCTACCGCCTGCATGCCCTGCAGGGCGACAAGATGGTGAGCTGGGGTGCCCTGGCAACGCAGTTCGGCGCCGGCATCCGGCTGCGCAAGCACTTCAAGGCCGCCTTCACCGAGAACCTGCAACTGGCCCAGGCGGTCTATCGCGACGCCCGGGTGACGCTGACCCCGGACGGGCTGCTGCTGCAGCCCTCGCCGCCGCCCGTGCGCAAGCTGACGCGCTGAGACGTACCGGGTCGGCAAAGTCCACACCCGGCCCGGGAAATTTCGCCTCCGACTCAGCCGTTAGCGCCACCATGGCGTTTACCGCGCAGGAGCTCCCGCTCCATACCCGAGCCGGAGGCACTGAGCGCATGCCCGACATCCGAATTTCCGACGCGGCACCATCGGCCAAGGTCGCGCCCGCCGAGGCTCCCGACATACGAAGCCTGACAACCCTGGCCGGAGCCGTCGTGGTGGTGGCGGGCCTCTACCTCGGGCGGGACGTGCTGATCCCGGTCACGCTGGCCATCCTGCTCAGCCTCGTCCTGTCTCCGCTGGTGCGGCTGCTGCGGCGGGCCAGGCTGGGTCGGGTCGGCTCGGTGATCCTGGCGGTGCTGGTCGCGATCGGTGTCCTGGTGGCGGCCGGGATCGTCATCGGCGCCCAGCTGGCGGAGCTGGCGCAGAGCCTGCCGCTCTACCAGCACAGCCTGCAGCAGAAGATCGACACCCTCCGGCAGATGACGGTGGGGCGCCTGGGCGAGGTGCTGGAACGGATCGGCGGGGAGGCCACGCGCACGGCCCCCTCCGTCGTGCCGCCCGTCACCCCGCAGGGGGGCACGGAACCGCCGCCGGTGCGGGTCGAGGTGCTGGAACCTGCCCTCACGCCGGGCCAGATGGCGACCAACCTGCTCTCGCCCCTGGCCGGGCCGCTGGCGCAGACCGGCATCGTCCTGGTGGTCACGGTGTTCATCCTGGTGCAGCGGGAAGACCTGCGCGACCGGTTGATCCGCCTGTTCGGCTCCACCGATCTGCACCGCACCACCGTGGCGATGGATGACGCCGCATACCGGCTCAGCCGCTTTTTCCTGGCGCAGCTTTCCATCAACCTGGGCTTCGGCGCCGTCATCGCCGCCGGGCTGCTGCTGATCGGCGTGCCGAGCCCGCTGCTCTGGGGGCTGCTCGCGGCGCTGCTGCGCTTCGTTCCCTATGTCGGCGCAGTGCTGGGCGCGGTGCTACCGATCGGGGTGGCCGCGGCGGTGGATCCTGGCTGGTCCATGGCGCTCTGGACCGCGGTGCTGTTCCTCGCCATCGAGCCCTTGATCGCCCATGTGGTGGAGCCGCTGGCCTATGGCCACAGCACGGGGATGTCCCCCGTCTCAGTCGTGGTGGCGGCGATCTTCTGGAGTTGGATCTGGGGCCCGATCGGGTTGATCATCGCGACCCCGCTGACGCTGTGCCTGGTGGTCCTGGGCCGGCATGTCGACCGGCTGGAATTCCTCGACGTGCTGCTGGGCGACCGCCCGGCCCTGACGCCGGTGGAGAATTTCTACCAGCGCGCCCTCGCCGGCGACCCGGACGAGGTGCAGGAGCAGGCGGAGCTGCTGCTGCGCGAGCGCTCGCTCTGCTCCTACTACGACGAGGTGGCGCTGAAGGGCCTGGCGCTCGCCGCCAGCGATGTGCGCCGCGGGCTGGTCACGCCCGGCCAGCTCGCCCGCATCCGCGAGGCGGTGCAGGATCTCGCGGAAGGGCTGGGCGAGCTGCCGGATGTCGACCCGCCGGCCGTGCCGCCCAGCGGCAATGGCGGGCGGATCCTGCGGCTCTCCTCGGCCGAGCAGCGCCTGCCCGCGCCTGTGCCGATGAAGCTGCCGGACGCGCGGGACATCCCGCCACCATGGCGGGCCGAGGGAGCGGTGCTGTGCGTGGCCGGCCGCGGGCCGCTGGACGAGATTTCCGCCCTGCTGCTGGCGCAGATCCTGGGCAAGCATGGCCTCGGCGCCCGGGTGGTGCCGCATGCGGCGGTGTCGCGGCGCGACATTGCGCGGCTGGACACCCGGGGCGCGCTGATGGTCTGCGTCTGTGTCGTGCAGATGCCGGGCGCGCCGTCGCATCTGCGCTACCTGCTGCGCCGCCTGCGGCAGGTCTTGCCGCAGACGCCGATTGTCGCCGGCATCTGGACGGGGCAGGAGGCCGGGCTTGACGAAAGGCTGCAGGACAACCTCGAAGCCCGGCACATCGTCAGGACGCTGCGGGATGCGGTGCTCGCCTGTGCCCGCGCCGCCGTGGAGGAAGCCGATCAGGACGCACGGCGTCCGGCATCTCCCTGACGGCGCGAGCCATGGCGGGCGTCAGACGACGCCGGCGCGCAGGAGGTCGTGGATGTGGACGATGCCGACCGGCACCCTGTCCTCGACCACGAAGGCGCTGGTGATGGCGCTGTTGCTGAGCTCGGCGAGCAGGGCGGATGCCAGCATGGCGGGGTGGATGGTGCGCGGCGACCGCGTCATGATGTCGTCCACTAGGCTGTCGACGAAGCCCTGGGTGAAGGCGCGGCGCAGATCGCCGTCGGTGACGACGCCGATGAGATGCCCTGCGCCATCGAGCACGCCGGTGACGCCGAAGCGCTTGGAGGTCATCTCGACGATGGCCTCCGAGAGCCTGACCCCGGAGCGGACCAGGGGCATGTTCTCTCCGCCATGCATCAGGTCGCGCGCCTTGCGCAGCTTGGCGCCCAGCTTGCCGCCCGGGTGGAACTGGCGGAAATCCTGCGCGCTGAAGCGCCGCAGCGAGAGCAGGGCGACGGCGATGGCGTCGCCCATCGCCATCTGCATGGTGGTGGAGGTGGTGGGAGCCAGGCCGTTGGGGCAGGCCTCCGGCATCGCCGGCAGGATCAGCGGCACGTCGGCGGCGCTGCCAAGGGCGCTGGCGGCGCGCGAGGTGATGGCGATCAGCGGCACCCCGAAGCGCTTGCAGTAGACGATGATGTCGGACAGCTCGGGCGCCTCGCCGGACCAGGAGAGGGCGAGGACGGCGTCCTCGTGCTGGATCATGCCGAGATCGCCATGGCTGGCCTCGGCGGGGTGGACGAAGTGCGAGGGCGTGCCGGTGGAAGCCAGCGTGGCCGCGATCTTGCGCCCGACATGGCCGGACTTGCCCATGCCGGTGACGATGACGCGGCCGCTCTTTGCCTGCGCCTTCTGGATGGTGCCGATGGCCTGGGTGAAGCTGTCGCCCAGCGGCCCGTCGAAGGCGGCACGCAGCGCCGCGAGGCCGCTGGTCTCGACCTCCAGCGTCTCGCGCGCGGCCTGCAAGGGGGAGGTGGCCTCCAGCGCGCTTTCCAGCGGTGCCATGTCGTCTCTCCTGCTGTTCAGGCCGTGGCCGGCCGCGCCAGGAGCGCGCGCGCGCGCTCGAGGTCATGGGGCGTGTCGACGCCGAGCGGCACCTCGGCCACCTGCATGGCGTCGATGCGCATGCCATCCTCCAGCGCGCGCAGCTGCTCGAGCTTCTCGCGCAACTCGAGCGTGGAGGGGGCGAGGGTGACGAAGCGCTCGAGCGCGGCGCGGCGCCAGGCATAGAGGCCGATGTGGTGGTAGAGCGGCCCCTCGCCCCAGGGCGCCGTGGCGCGGGTGAAGTAGAGGGCGCGGAAGCGACCGCCGCCCAGCGGGCTGCCGACCATCTTGACGACGCTGGAGGCGGTGCGCTCCTCCTCCAGCACGATCGGGGCGACGGCGGTGCCGATGGCCACCTCCCTGTCGGCCAGCGGGGCGGCCGCGGCGCGCAGCGTGGCCGCGGCCACGGTGGGCAGGTCGCCCTGCAGGTTGATCACGGCGTCGAAGCGGCGGTCGGGGTCGATGCGGCCCAGCGCCTCGCAGACGCGGTCGGAGCCGGAAGGATGGCCGGCGGCGGTCATCACCGCCTGGCCGCCGGCGGCCCGCACCGCCTCGGCGATGGCCGGCGTGTCGGTGGCCACCCAGATGGGCGCGAGATCCGCCTCGACGGCGCGGCGCCAGACATGGACGATCATCGCCTCGCCATGGATGTCGGCCAGGGGCTTGTCCGGCAGGCGGGTGGCGGCGAGGCGGGCCGGGATCAGGATGACGGGGTTCATGCGGCCGTCTGCTCCGGCCGGGCCTTGGTCAGTCGGTCGATCGCCTGCAGCTCGCGCAGCAGCCCCTCGAACTGGCGCAGCGGCACCATGTTGGGGCCGTCGGAGGGCGCGCGATCGGGGTCCTGGTGGGTCTCGATGAAGAGGCCGGCGACACCGACGGCGACGGCGGCGCGCGCCAGGACGGGGACGAACTCGCGCTGCCCGCCGGAGGAGCCGCCGAGGCCGCCGGGCTGCTGCACCGAATGCGTGGCATCGAAGATGACGGGCGCGCCGGTGCGGGCCATGATCGGCAGGCCGCGGAAGTCGGAGACCAGGGTGTTGTAGCCGAAGCTGGTGCCGCGGTCGGTGAGCAGCACGTTCGGGTTGCCGGCGCCGGTCAGCTTCTCGACCACGTTCACCATGTCCCACGGCGCCAGGAACTGGCCCTTCTTGACGTTGACGGCGCGCCCCGTGGCGGCGGCGGCCAGCAGCAGGTCGGTCTGGCGGCACAGGAAGGCCGGGATCTGCAGGATGTCCACCGCCTCGGCGACGGGCGCACACTGGGCCGCGTCATGCACGTCGGTCAGCACGGGCAGGCCCAGGCTTTCGCGGATCTCGGCGAAGATGGGGAGGGACCTCTCCATGCCCAGGCCACGCTGCGCACTGGCGCTGGTGCGGTTGGCCTTGTCGAAGCTGGTCTTGTAGACGAGGCCGATGCCGAGCCGCGTGGAGATCTCCTTCAGAGCGGAAGCCATTTCCAGTGCATGCGCCCGGCTCTCCAGCTGGCAGGGACCAGCGATCAGGGCAATCGGCAGCCTGTTGCCGAACCGCACGGAACCGGCTTCAACAATGCTGTTGGTATCCATCAGGAAATCCTCTCCGGGCGCGAAGCGCCTATCCATCCGTGCATTATAAAGCAGAATGCTGCTCACGCCGCGACCGGAGCCCGGCAACTGCATTGCTTCCATGCGGGGTTTGTGAACTTATTCCTAACTTTTGCTCGGCTCCGGCTCATTGGCGGGTTCCGATAGCCGACTCCAT
Organism: Teichococcus aestuarii; assembly: GCF_042651065.1. Taxonomy (NCBI): domain Bacteria; kingdom Pseudomonadati; phylum Pseudomonadota; class Alphaproteobacteria; order Acetobacterales; family Roseomonadaceae; genus Roseomonas; species Teichococcus aestuarii. Next base: position 27,864 of record NZ_JBHSCH010000009.1, on the reverse strand, counting down.
CCCGCGTCGGTGCCGGGATGATGGATCAGGCGCGTTATGCGGCAGGGCGCTCCGGCCTCGCGGAACAGGTCAGCCATGGCAGCAGGATCGTAGCATAAGAGGCACCCATGCCGGCCCTGAGCCCGACACCCCAGGGTGCCGCTTATGGTCTCCGGGCCCGCACCAGCCCGGCCGGCAGGCTCCGGCTCAGTTCAGGCGATTATAGCCGCGGTACCAGCTGACGAACCGTGCCAGCCCTTCCTCGATCGGGGTGACCGGCGCGAAGCGTACCGCCGCCTGCAAGGCGGAGACATCGGCGTAAGTCCGTTCCACATCGCCAGGCTGCATCGGCAGCATCCGCCGCTCTGCCTTGCGACCGATGATGTTCTCCAGCACGTCGATGAAACGATCCAGCTTCACCGGCGTGTGGTTGCCGATGTTGAAGATGCGATGGGGCACGCCAGGATCGATCCGCCCCGGCTCGCCGGCCGTGGCGACACGGTCGGCGGGCGGCTGCACCACCAGGCGCCGGATCGCCTCCACCACCTCATCGATATAGGTGAAATCGCGTTCCATCCGGCCATGATTGTAGATGTCGATGGAGCGCCCGGCAAAGATCGCGTCGGTGAACTTGTAATAAGCCATGTCCGGCCTGCCCCAGGGTCCATAGACCGTGAAGAAGCGCAAGCCGGAGGCGGGAATGCGGAACAGGTGGCTGTAGGTTTGCGCCATCAGCTCGTTCGCGCGCTTGGTCGCGGCGTAGAGCGAGACCGGCCGATCCACCGGGTCGCTTTCGGAGAATGGCACCTTGCTGTTGCTGCCGTAGACTGAGGAGGAGGACGCGTAGACCAGGTGGCGCACCGGAAAAGCCCGGCAGGCTTCCAGGACCGACAGGAAGCCGTCGATGTTGGAGGATGTGTAGGCGGCAGGATTTTCAAGCGAGTAGCGCACGCCCGCCTGGGCCGCCAGATGCACCACGGCATCCGGTGCGAACCGCTCGAATGCCGCGCGGGTTGCCGCCGCGCCGGCGAGGTCGATGCGCTCGAAGGCGAAGCCCGGCCGGCCGGCCAGATCCTGCAGGCGCGCTTCCTTCAGCCGCGTATCGTAGTAGGGGGTCAGATTGTCGAGGCCCAGAACCTCGAACCCATCCTGCAGGAGCTGCACGCTCACTGCACGGCCGACGAAGCCCGCAGCGCCGGTGACGAGAATGCGCTTCATGTCCTCCCCTCAGGGTCGGCCGCTGGAACAATGATGGAACCGGGTGCCATGTATGTCGTCCGTGCTGGGCTTGAAGCCCACGCCTAGCACGGCGATGGTCCTGCCCTCCACCGGGCCGCCGCAGGTGGCGATGGCGCGCCGGCCATCCGCCCGCCGCGGGATTCTTCGGCGGCCTACCCGATCCCCGCCTTGATCACTGCGCCGCCGGCTTCTTCATCCCCTGCATCGGGGATCCCGCGCCCAGGCTCCAAGGCCCCTCCGGCACATCCCCGCGAGAACGCCTCAGCAGAGCTGAACGGACGCTGAGCGCAAGCGTCCACGCTCATCATCCTGCGCAGGACTGGCAGGTTTCGGCTCCGCACGATGTCAGGCCAGGCCGAGGGCACGCAGCATGGCGTGGTCGACCCGCAAACCGTGCCGGCCCCGGCGCACCACGCCGAACCCTCCACTGTAGTCCCACACCGTCCAGCCCTGCACGTGGCGGGACAGGGCGGCCTGGATGTCCGCGAGGTAGCGCAGGCGGTCGGCCAGGTTCACGCCCCCATCGCGGAAGACGCCGAACTCCGTGCATACCAGCGGCACGCCGTGCTGGCTGGCCCACTCGCCGGCTTCCGCGAGCAGGGCCTCGAGCGCGGCGCCGTCCCATCCCGCACCTTCCCGCGCCTCTGCCGCGATTGCCTGCCGGTCCGCCGCGGGCGCGGCCGCCCCGGCCGCCCTGACATCTGCGGCGCGCAGGGGATAGGGCACGCCCTTGATACGCGCATAGGGCTGCGCCCACGCCGCGCCCTGATGCGTGAACAGCATCGGCGTATAGCAGTGGAAGCTGTAGATCAGATTGCCGTCCTGCAGCGGATCGAGCTGGCGGAGGTCGCCCACCGTGGAGAAATTCCCGCCGGTGACAAGGATCGTGTGTCCGGGGGCTTCCGCGCGGATCGCCTGGACCAGCACGGCCTGCAGCCGGGGCCATCGCGGCCCGAGGGCTTCGCCCGGTTCGTTGAGCACCTCAAGGACAAGGCTTTCCGGGTCGAGCGGCGCCAGTAAGCGGGCGATGACCGCCCAGGTCTCGGCGAACCGTTCCGGCTCGCCGGGCACGGCCACGAGGCGCTCACGGAACATGTCCGGCGGGTGCATGTCCAGGATGACCGCCAGCCCGCGCGCCTGCGCCGCCGCGATGTCGCCCGCCAGCCGGTTCGCCAGGCGCCGCGCGGCCTCCGGCCGGCGCGGCATTCCGGCGACGGCGGGAGACATGTCGATCGGCAGCCGCACATGGCGAAAACCGAGCGCCGCGATCTCAGCCAAGGTCTCGCGGCCTTCCGCCTCACCCTTCGGGGCTGCCAGCGGATCGCGCCAAAGGCTGAGATTCACCCCCCGCCCCAGCCGCCTGGCACGGCGCCACGGCACATCGCCGGTATCCGGCACGAAGGCCGCACGGGGCGCTCCCGGCTTGGGCAGGGATGCGCCGAGAGCCGCGCCCAGCAAGGCCCGGCGTTGGACGGAACGGTACATCGTCTTCCCCACCCCCTCACTCGGCCTGCGCAACAGGACATTACTAAACAATAACGTGTAAGTCAGAATTTATTTCTGGTGGGGAACAGAGTCCAAAGTGCAAGTAAATTCTGTTGCACTCACGCAATCGAGATTCAGCTTGCGAGTGCTGGGTGTGCCCTGTAAGCGTTCGTTGCTCCGGATTCGCAATCCGGAGTTGCAACGAACTGCTTACGGAGTATTTTGTGGCCACTGTCCCCAGCACCACACCGAAACTGACCTTCCAAGAGGATTTCAGCAACCCGATTGACATTAGTCCCAACGGACGAGACTCGACAGGCCAAGGAACTTGGAAATCGCAGTGGTTCTGGGATTCGAGATACTCGGACGACAAAACGGATGGAGTCTATTTTTCTGACTCGTCCACCGGGTACAATCCATTCTCGCAATCGAACGGCGTTCTCAAGATTACTGCGAAGCCGATCGACCAGACCGGGGTGCCGAACGAGCCCGACTGGGTGACCCATGCATCCGGCATGCTGCACACGGACGAGATGTTCTCGCAGCAATACGGGTATTTCGAGTTCCGTGCGAAAAATGCCCCGGGCGACGGCTTTCTCAGCGCGCTGTGGATGATCCCCTCCGACCATTCCTGGCCGCCCGAGATCGACGTCTCCGAGGTCAGCGGGGGCGAGCCCAACACGGTCATCAACACCGTCCATACCCAGACGGGCAATGCCCGTTCCGACTGGACCGACGCCGCGACCTCCACCACGGCCGAGTTCCACACCTATGGCGTGGACTGGGGCCCGAACGAGATCGTCTACTATCTGGACGGCCAGGAAACCTTCCGGACGCCGACGCCCTCCGACGCCAACAAGCCCATGTACCTCACCCTGTCGCTGCATGTCGGCGCCGATGGCGCCTGGCACGGCAATGCCGATGACGGGGCGACGGCTTCCATGGAGATCGACTACGTGAAGGCGTGGGAGTGGGGCGGCGGCATTCCGGCCGGCGCGGTCGGCTCTGCCGAGCCGGACAGCGCCACGCCCGTCCCCCCGCCGGTCGCGCCGGTGGAGGAACCCGCTCCGGCGCCGAGCGTGCCCGGGCGCGTCATCGACGGCAACGGCCGCAGCAACACCCTCACCGGCACCGACGGCGATGACCAGATCTATGCCGGTGCGGGCAACGACACCATCACCGGCGGCAAGGGCAACGACCAGATCTGGAACGGCCCGGGCCGCGACACCAACGTGTTCCACAAGGGTGACGGCAACGACATCATCCAGGACTTCGCCAACGGCACCGACAAGCTGAAGCTCGTCGGGCTGCAGCGCGGTGACGTGGACTGGGCGCAGGAGAGCCATGACGGCGTCTCCGGCACCCTGCTGCATGCCGGTGCCGATGAGATCTGGATGCCGAACGCGGCGGTCACCGCCGCGGACCTGATCTTCGCCTGAGCCGGCCCGGAGGCCCCGGCGACCGGGGCCTCCCCCTGCCGCCCGGGGCGTTCCCGGTGCGGGGAGCCATCGGCCGGCCCGGCGTCACGCCCGGGCCGGCCGCCCGCCCGGCGGCTGATTGGCCACCAGCGCCCCCGCGAACAGCATCGCGACCCCGAGCGCGTAGACCGTGTAGGCCTCCTCCTGGAACAGGCCGTTCACGATCGTCATGGCCACCCCAATGAAGATGGCGTCCGTTGCCTGGGGCCGGGCGTGCCGCCATCCACGCCGCGGCCTGGCCGCCGCCAGAAGCGCGGCGAAGGCCGCGAGGTGGAGAAGCAGGCCCAGGCCCAGCTGGTAGAGCAGCACGCCGATGGCGCTCTCCAGCGCGAAATCCGCCCCGTTGTTCTGGAGGTCGATCATGTCGACGCCGGCGCGCGCCGTGTCCGACAGGTTGCCGCCCACGCCGATGCCGTGCCCCAGCGGGTTGCGCAGGAATCCATCGACGCCGCCGATCAGCCCGATGACATGGAAATCCCCGCTCTGCAGGCCGACATGGATCACCGCCGCCGAATACGTCACGACGGACACCGCCATGACCGCCAGCAGCAGGCGCGCCCGGCCAGCCCAGTGCCAGAAGAGCCACAGGCCCAGTGTCATGACCAGGGTGAGCATGGCGCCCTTCACGCCCATTGCGGCCAGGACCGCCGCCGCCAGCACCACGCTGCCGTACCACCGCAGGGCCAGCGCGGCGATGCCGCCCATGGCGATCACATAGGCATAGCTGATCGGGTGGATGTTCGGGCCGCCGAAGCGGAAGGACAGCGCGGTCGCCTCGCTGCCCGTCACGTTGAACAGGACGCTGGTGCGGGTCGCGATCAGGTCGCGCGCGGTGTGGAAGGGCCAGTCCAGCTCCGCGGCGGTGTATTTGAGGTTCATGAAGGGGATGCCCCCCGTCATCTCGTAGAACCAGGCCGGATCGGCCACCTCCAGCGCGCTGTAGCCGAGCCCCGCGGCAAGCGAGACCAGATAGCCGATGGCGAGGCTGCGGAAGCCCCAGACGCGGCCGGCATCCAGCCCCACCAGCAGCATCAGCAGCATCCCGGTGGCCGCGCGCAGGTACACGGCGGCCGAGGCGGGGGAGGAGAGCAGGGCGCCGTAGGCGGCATAGGCGGTGGACAGGGCGATGGCGGCGCAGGCCAGCAGGACGATGCGCCGCGCCGGCGCCGCCGCCCCGCGGCGCGAGAGCAGCAGGCGGGCCGCGGCAAGGGCGCCCAGCAGCCCCGTCGCCATGAACCCGGTCCCGAGCAGGACCTGGAAGGAGCCCGGCTGCATGCCGTCGCAGAAGAAGGCGACCATGGCGTTCTGGTAGAGCGCCAGCTGCCAGTACACGACCAGCCCGGCGAGCGGCAGCCACGCGTAGAGCAGCAGCAGGCCGCCCAGGGCCACGGCCGAGGCGAGCGGCCCCAGCTCCCGCACCAGCAGCACATGCGCCGCCAGCAGCGCCAGCCCCGCCGCCTGCCAGCCGAGCGCGTGGGCGATGGCCAGCCCCAGCGGCATGGCGCCCGGCGTGGCGCTTGGCGTGGCGCCCGTGACCGGCCGCGCCGCCGGGTCCGGGCGGAGGCCGGCGGGGGCGAGGGTGGCGCTCATCCGCGCGCCAGATAGTAGCGGCGCATGCGGCGGGAGAAGAAGCTGGCATCGCCGTGCCGGTACTGCTCGTTGTAGCGGGTATCGACCATGCTCATGGCGACTCCCGCCAGCGCGGCGCCGGCGATCCGCAGGCTGCGCAGCGCCGCGGCGGCCTCATCGGCGCGGGTGTGCTCCCAGCGGACCAGCAGCACGGATTGGGAAGCCATACGCGCCAGGGCCGGCACGTCGCCGCCGATGGGAACGGGCGGCGCGTCGATGATCACCAGCTCGGCCTCCGCCTCCATCTGCCGCAGGAGCCGCTCCATGGCCCCCGAGGCCAGGAGCTGCGTCGGGTTCGGCGGCCGGGGCCCGGGGGGCAGCCAGCGGTAGTCCCCGTCCGGCACGGGCCGCAATGCGGCGTGCAGGGTCGTGTCCGCGCGGAGCACGTCGGAGAGGCCGGCCTCGGCCGGGCCGCGGCGGCGCTGGCCGCGCAGGTCGGCGTCCACCAGGATGACCCGCATGCCCCTTCCCGCCGCCTCGGCCGCCAGGGCGCGCGCGACCGTACTCTTGCCTTCGCCCGGATTGGCCGAGGTGACGAGCAGGCTGCGCGGCGCCACCCCGCCGGGCCGGGGGCGCACCAGATGGGCGCAGAGGCCGGCGATGGCCTCGCGGAACATCGCCTGTCCCAGCCGGTCCCAGCGGCGGCGCCAGAGCGGGATGACGCCGAGCGGCACGACGCCCGCATCGCCGAGATCCTCCACGCTGCGCATGCCCCGCGCCATGGCTTCCCGGGCAAGCGCGGCCACGCCGCCGGCGCCGAGGGAGACGAAGGCCAGCAGGGGGAGCAGCAGCCGGAGGTTCGGCGCGTAGGGCAGGCGGGGCACCGTTGCCTCCGAGACCACCCGCGCGCCGGTGTCGCGGAGCCGTGCCTCCGCCCCGAGCTCCCGCGCGCGGACCAGGAAGTTCTCCGCCACGAGGCGGTCCGCCGAGACGTCGCGCTGCAGCTCCTGCAGCCTCACCTCCACGCCATCCGCCTGCGCCACCTCGCCGCGCAGCGCCCTCAGCCGTTCCGTGAGTGCCCGGTAGTGCGTCTCCGCGACGCCCGCCTCGTTGCGCGTGCTCTGGAGGATCCTGTCGGCCTCCCGGGCGATGTTGCGCCGGATATCGGCCAACTCCGCGTTGACTGCCTGCAGGGCGGGGTGGGAGCGCCCGTACTGCGAGGCGAGATCCGCCAGCCGGGCCGCCGACTGCGCCTCCTGCACGCGGAACTGCTGGATGGTGCGGGAGTCGAGGACGCTCGCCAGGCCATCCATGTTCCGCGCCGCCATCGCCGCCTCGGCGTCGCGCAGCCGTGCCGCCAGCTCGGAGCGGCGGAGGCGGAGGGCGGTGATCTGGCTGGCGACCTCGGAAATCTCCTGCTGCACGAGGTTGGCGCTGAGATCGGTGCGGGAGAGGCCGTTGACCACGCCGTTGGTGGCGCGGAACTCGACCACCGCGCGGGCCGAGGTGTCGATGCGGGCGCGCAGCGCGGCCAGCTCCGAATTCATCCAGGCGCTGATGGACCGCAGCTCCGCCGCCCGCAGCTCGGCCCGCATTTCCAGATAGGCCTCCGCCACGCCATTGGCGATCGCGGCCGCCCGCTCCGGCACCCGTGCCGTCGCCGTGATCTCGATGGCGCGGCTGCGCCCGATGGGGCCGACGGTGACGTTGCGGTCCAGGCTCTGCACGGTCGCGTCGAGGCCGCCCGCCTCCGCGCGCTGCACGCCGAGGAGCGCCAGGAGCCGGTGCACCGGTTCCTCGGACCAGCGGCCCAGCAGCCCGATGAGACTGTCGGCCGCCGCCAGCAGGCGGGAGGGGCGCAGCAGCGGGTTGAAGTCCGGGTCGGCCTCCAGCCCCAGCCTGGCCACGACGCGCCGCAGCAGCTCCCGCGAGCGCAGCACCTCGAGCTCGTCCGCCAGCATCTCCGTGGCCGGCGGCGTACTGGCGGTGACGCCCGGGCGCTGGAAGACCACGGTCTTCGGCGCCTCCAGCAGCACGGTGCCCGAGGCCCGGTAGGCCGGGGGAAGCGCCAGGAGGCCGACGAAGCCGCCGGTGAAGACCAGAAGCGTGACGGAGAGGATCAGCCATTTGCGGCGCCGCGCGGCCGCCCATGCGCTGGCGGCGACGTTGCGCTCGCGCTCGACCGCCCAGGACGGTTCGGGCGGTGCGGCCGCATCGGCGCTGAGGCGCAGGGTGTAGGGGGCTTTGGTGCTCATCCTCTCAATCCTGCTGCGGGCTTCCGGATCGGGCGGGCGCCGGGGCGCCGGAGCCAGTCCGCGGACGGCAGCCGGCGCGCCAGCCGGCGGAGCAGGATGCCGGGGCTCAGGGAAATGCGCTTTCCATCCACCAGGAAGCGGCCATCGGCCATGGCGGCGATGGTGTGCAGCCCGTGCGGGAACGGCCCTTCCGGGTCCGGCGACAGCACGGCCACCGGCTTCTCGCGGTAGGAGGAGGGCGTGCATTCAAGGATCTCGTTGACCACCAGCGCGGCGCCGTAGGAGGCGGCGCAATCCTGCGCAGGGCGCAGCAGCCGGCCGCCCACCGCCAGCAACGGGCCGGCCGGGCGCGAGGACCTGATGTCGATCTTCACCGGATTCGCCGGATGCGGTGTCCACGGCCCCTCGAGGCTCTCCGCGAACATCAGGCAGAGATTGTCGTGCGGGCCGAAGGAGACATCCGTGTAGGCCAGCCAGCAGAGGCCGCCATGGCGGAAGAAGGTCGGGTCCGCCATCTCCACCTCCTCGGCGACGGTGGCCACGGCGCGCGGCGGCGCGTCCGGCGAGAGCTCGAAGATCACCTGCCGGCGGCTCGCCGCCATTTCGGGGGTGCAGAACACCCGCCCATCCTCCTCCCAGCAGAACGGGTAGGAGAGATGGCCCCTGACCTGCACGGGGAGTTCCTCGGCCAGCACCGCGCCGGCCTCGGCCCCGAGCCGCAGCGCGCGGAGGCGCCCGAGGCCGGTCGCGTGGTCGAAATACTCGCACAGCGCCATGCCCAGGCGTCCCGGCCAGGGAAACGGGTCGGCGTGGTAGCCCTCCGCGCTGGGCGGCACGGTCCAGCGGATGCCGGGCATGATCCGGCTCCTCCCCAGCTCCTCCGGCGCGACCTCGGTGACGCCGACCGCCCAGTTCTCGCTGGTCAGCTTGTCGCGTGCCCGCTTCAGCCCGTAGGCGAGACGCCAGCGCCCCGGCCAGTCGGCGGCCTTGCGGGGGAGGGGCGCCCAGGGCCGCGTGGCCCGGCCAGGATGGCGGATGGCCTCGGCCACCAGCGCCGCCGCCGCCTTCATCGCCGCTTCCCTGAGCTCGGGATGGGGGCGCCAGGCGCCGAGATGCGCCTCGGCCAGGACCCTCCCCGGTGCGCCCGCGCGGGAATCCTCCACGAGATGCAGGGACAGCAGGCCCGGCGCCCGGCAGCATTGCCGCAGGCCGAAGCGGGGGGAGCACAGGAACTCCCCATGCTCGTCGACGATCCGCCATGCCCGCCCGCCGGCAGCGGCCAGCTTCCCGGGCGCGACCCGCAGCAGCACGGTTTCGGCACCATCGGCGTCCGGCGGTGCGGAGGCCGGCTCCGCCTCGACCGCCACCCGGACTGCCGGGCCGAGCGAGCGTTGGAGCTTCTCGGCGAAGGCAGCCACCGCCGCCCCGCCTGCTATCCGGAGTTCACGCTGCCAGGGCGACATGCTCGGCTTCCTCCTCAGGTGTGAAGGCTATGCAGGACGCGGGAGACCCGGCTGCGCGCCGCCTGGGCGAGCCGGATGTGACGGGGCAGGCTCGCGCTCCAGGAGCGCTCCCAGTGATGCACCGCCAGGGTGTCCTCGGTGATGCAGTCGGGGGTGAACTCGCCGCCGTGGGGATAGGGGAAGAACACCCGCCACGGATAAATCCGGATGTCGCCGATCCAGGCCTCCGCCTGCACATCGGCCGTCTCCGCGCGCAGCCCGTGGCGCCGCATCAGCCGGGTGACGAGCTTCGGGCCGGAGCGCGTCGGCCGGTCGAGGCCGAAGGGCAGGCTGCGCAGGCGCAGCGCGGCCTCCAGCGCCTCGCCGATGAACCAGTGGCCCGGCACGGCGCCGAGGCACCCGTTGGCGAGCAGGTCGCTGGGCTTGGGGGAATCCTGGAAGCTCAGGAAGCACTGGTTGTCGAGCAGCGGGTCCAGCGGCTTCAGGACCTTGAAATCGGTGTCGAGGTAGATGCCGCCATGGCGGTGCACCGCCAACAGCCGCGCGATGTCGGACACCCTTGCCCATTGCCGCCGCCGATAGGCCTCCCGCAGCGGCGCGTGGGAGAAGTCGATGTTGCGCTCGCTCCAGTGCACGAGCTCCCAGTCCGGATGCAGGTGCCGCCAGTGGTCGACGAGGACGCGGTAGCGGTCCGGCATCGGGCCGCCTACCCAGACGTAATGGATGCGTTTCGGGATCATGTTCTGGGCACCCTGGAGAAGGCCACGGAGAAACCCGGGAAGGCGCCGAGCCGGGCGCGCAGGCGTGCCATCACCAGGATGCAGGCATCGGAGGCGAGGGCGGCCAGCCCGAGCGGCGTGCGCGCGTGCACCAGCGTGCCGAGGTGAAGGCAGGTGCTGGCCAGGCGCTGCTTGTAGGCCTCGTCGCCGCAAAGGAAGTCGACCTCGGTGAAGCCGTGGTCGATGGCCCAGGCAATCTCATCGATCATGGCCAGCGTGCCGGGCGAGGCGCGGTGCAGGCTCTGCTCATAGGCGCTGCCAAAGCCGAGCAGGCGGCCGCCCTCGGCGATGGAAAGCGTGACGGCGGCGATGCTGTCCCCGGCCTCCAGCACGAAGACGCGCAGGCATCCGCGCGCCTCCAGCGCCGTGGCCAGGCTGCGCAGCATGGTGCCGTCGTCGCTGAACAGCGGGGAAGCGAGGCCGGTGCGCCGCAGCCAGTCCAGCTTCATCTGCCGCAGCCTCTCGACCGCCGGCCACAACTCTGCCCCGCGCAGCACGCGGAAGCGGACCGGCCCGCTCTGCGCCAGGACCCTGCGGCGTCGCCGGTAGTTCTGTCGCTCCCGGGGGGCAAGGAATTCCACGAACCCCGCGCCGCTGCTCCAGGCGCCGAGGCGGAGCGCCGACGCGACGGTGGAGCGGTGGCCCGGCCACAGCCGCAGCCGGCCCTGCCCGAAGCGCACCAGCACGCCGCCGGGCCGCAGATGGCTGAGATAGGCGACATCGAAGCCGCCCTGCGCGCGCGCCGCGCGCCACAGGGGAAGGATGAGGTCCTCGCGGGAAGGGGCCAGGAGCGCGTCGCAATAGTCGCTGACATCCTTCGCCGCCCATTCCAGCACCCGCAGCCCGTGGCGGCGGCGGACCGCCAGCGGCAGCACGCCGACCAGCTCGTCGCCATCCCATGCCAGGGCGATGTGGAGCCGGAACCCGGAGCGGGCGGCGCCGCCATGCCACCACGCCGAGATCCAGTCATGGGACTGGAAGGTGCCGGCGCCCGCCTGGGTCTCCAGCGCGCGCCACGCCGGGCCCAGCGCCGCGAGGCGGTCCGGGTCGCGCAGGATCTCGATCAGGGCGCCGCCGCCGCCCGCCGGACCCGCCGGGGGGGAAGCGGCGGCCCGCCCGGCCCGCAGCCTCGGGAATGCCATCATCGGCTGCCTCCGTGCGCGAAGAAGGCCAGGCGGGCGGAGCGTATCCCGCCGCTCACGTAGCGGGGGAGCAGCACCGTCTCCAGCAGGGCCAGGTAGACCAGGCCGCCGGCCATGCCGGCCAGCCAGGAACTGCCGCCGGACAGCCGGTCGCCGGCGAGCATCGCGGCCACCATGCCCGCCCCCGCGGCGGCGAGGCGCAGCGCGTTGCCGACCAGCGGCATGAGGCTCCTGCCCGAGATCTGCTCCAGCACGTACAGGTGGATGGGCACCAGCAGCGCCGAGACCACGGCCCAGGCGACGCCCACCGCGACGATGCCGAAGGGCGAGGCCAGCGCGTAGGCGATGGCGGCGAGGACCAGCTGCCCGCCGGCCAGCCAGGCATAGGCGCTGGGGCGGCCAAGTGCGGAGAGCGCCTGGCCGGTGAAGGCCCAGAGCGGCACGGTGGCGCCGCCCAGGGCCATGGCCTGCAGAACCGGCACGGCATCCATCCATTGCGGACCGAAGGTGAAGGGCACCACCGCCGGCGCCAGGAAGCCGAGGCCGATCGCCAGCGGCAGCCAGATGGACAGCGAGGCGGTGACGAGGCGGACATACTCGTCCCGGAAGGCCGCCTGGTCGTGCGCGAGCCGCGCCAGCACCGGCATCATCAGCAGGGCGAGCGGCGACATGGCGATGAACCCAAGCGCCTGCATCATCTTGAGCGCGAGATTGTAGTGGCCCACAGCCACGACATCGAGCATCACGCCGATGATCAGGTTGTCGACCTTGTCGGCGATGGCGGTGAAGATGCCGGCCATCATGAAGGGGCTGCTGAAGCCGGCGAGCCGCTTCAGCGACCGGCGCGAGAAGCGCAGCCGGGGAGTCCAGCGGATCGTCGTCCACATCACGACGAGGATGACGACGGCCTGGATGAGCTGGCACGCCACCAGCGCCCAGACGCCCCACCCCGCCATCGCCAGCGCGATGCCGCACAGCCCGCCGATCACGTAGCCGCTGATGGCGCGCAGGGCGAAGATGGCCATGCGCATCTCCCGCCGGCAGAGCGCCGAATGGACGCTGACCAGCGCGCGCAGCAGGCACAGCACGGACATGGCCTGGAGGACGGGCGAGAGGGAGGCGTCGCCGAAAGCCGCCGAGAGGGTGTGCGCGCTCAGCACGAGGAGGATGGTCAGCACCGCGCCCAGCGCCAGGTTCGTCCAGAAGGCGGTGCTGCGGTCATCCTCGTCCGGCGCCTCGCGCTGGATCAGCGCGTCGGCGAAGCCCTGGAACAGCACCGTGTTGGCCATCGCGGTGATGGCGAGGGCGAGGGCGAAGACGCCATACTCGCCCGGCGTCAGGATCCGGGTGAGGATGACGTAGAGCAGCAGCGCGAGGCCCTGGCTGCCGCCCACATCGAGCATCGTCCAGAACAGGGCGCGCAGCGTGCGGCCATTGGCGTCGCTCCGCCCACCGCTCATCGGCCAGCTCCGCGGCCCGCAGGCCCGGGGCGGGCACGGTCCCTGGCGGCTCTGCCGAAGCGGAGGGCGAAGCGCCCGTAATCCACCAGGTAGCGGCGCCAGAGACGCCTCGGCTCGCGGGCGAGGCGGTAGAGCCAGCGGAGATTCGTCCTGTCGATCCAGGCCGGATAGTATTCGAGGCCGCCGGCGGTCTGGTCGAGATAGCCGCCGCAGGTGAAGCCGACGCCGTGCCACCCCGCGGCCCTGAGGCGCAGCAGGAACTCCTCCTGCGGCCCGCTGCCCATGCCGCAGATGACGATGTCGGGTGCCGTGTCGTGCACCGCCCGGACGGACGCCGCCATGTCGCCGTAGCCATGCCACGTTCCCAGGATGCGCAGCCCGGGAAACCGTTCGGCGATGCGGTCCGCGGCGCGCCGGGCGACACCCTCCCGGCCGCCGACCAGGACGACGCCGCTGCCGTATTCGGCCGCAAGGTGCAGGACCGGCAGGGCGAGGGAGGTCGTGTCGAAGCTGATACGCGCCGCGCTGGAGCCGGAGAGGTATCCGGTCGCCAGCGCCATGGCGATTCCGTCCGGCAGCACCAGGTCGAAATTCTGCAGCGCGACGCGCAGCCAGATGCTCCGCTCCGTCGCGGCCACGGTGGCCGGGTTGACGAAGGTGACCAGGAAGGCCTGGCTTCTCGCCCGCGCCGGCAGCCGCATCTGCCTGCGAACGGCCTCCACGGCGGTGGAGAGATCGCGGCAGGCATCGACGACGACACCCAGTGTCAGCGTGCGGTGCACGGCGTGCCGGGTGGGCGCATGGATCTCGCTCTCGGCGTTGGCCGGGCTGGAGGCGCCGGCCGTTCCGTCGGCGGAGCGCGTCGTCCAGGGGGGAAGCTCCGGGGCTGTCCGCACCACGGCTTTCCTCAATCGGCCCGGAAGCTGGCGAAGCCGCCGAGCACGGTGCGCAGCAGCACCTGGAAATCCAGGGCAAGCGACCAGTGATCGACGTACCAGAGGTCGAGCATGATCCGTCTCTGCGCCCGCTCCAGCGTGTCCACCTCGCCGCGCGCGCCATTGACCTGGGCCCATCCGGTGATGCCGGGCCGCACCCTGTGGCGCAGGCGGTACTGGCTCACCACCTCCGCATAGGGCCTGCCTTCCACCTGCATGGCCAGCGCGTGCGGGCGCGGCCCGACCAGGGACATGTCGCCCCGGAGCACGTTCCAGAGCTGGGGCAGCTCGTCCATGCTGGTGCGCCGCAGGAAGCGGCCCACATGCGTCACGCGCGGGTCGCGGGCCCGGGTGCGCGTGGCGCCCGATGCGTCGCATCCCTTTATGTACATGGACCGGAACTTCAGGACCTGTATGGGCCTGCCGCCCAGGCCGACCCGCCACTGGCGGAACAGGACCGGCCCTGGCGATTCCAGACGGATGGCCATCGCGATCAGCAGCAGGAGCGGCGCCATGAAGGCCAGGGCCATCAGGGCGAATGCCACGTCGAGGCCGCGCTTGACCGACCACTCGGCGCTGCGGACCGGATGGGGCAGGATCTCCACCACGCCGAGGCCGGACCAGCGGAACGCTTCCTCGAGCGTGGGGTCGAAGGACATCGGATCGGCGAGGAAGCAGAGCCGCGCGGGCGCCTCGGCCAGGGCCCGGCCCACATCGGAAAGGCGGTTCGCGTCAAGCCCGCCCGTGGCCAGCACCACGACGTCGACCTGCTGGCCGAGGATGAGGTGCCGCAGCTGCTCGATCTCGGCATCGACCGCGCCGCCCACCCGGGCGACCACGACCGCGCCCTGCCCGGACCGGTGCCTCAGCCCTGCCTCGAAGGTGGCGAACCGCGCCGCCGGGCCGACCAGGGCCAGGCGCATCGGCACTGTCTGCCGCAGCCCTATCAGATAGGCCGTCATGGCATGGGCCGTGGCGCTGAGCGGCATGAAGCCGCCCAGCAGCCAGAGGAATTCCGCGGTGGCATCCGCCCGAAGCAGGACATGCTCCGAGAGGGCGATGATGAGCGACGTCGCGGCCGCGGCAAGCGCCGCCCGGAAGAACAGCCGCCGCGTCGTGGCGCCGGAGGATTGCTCGAGATCCGCCAGTGCGACCCGGTTGAGCAGGGCGGAGAGCAGGGTGCCGCCCAGCACCAGGAGCGCATGATGCGCGACCGGGAATGGCGCGCCCGGTTCCCAGCCCGGAACAGGCACGGAAAAAAGAATGAGGAGCAGAAAATCGACGCACCACGGGAACAGCCTGCAGAAGGGAAGGTCCGCCCAGCCCTGCGCGGCGCGAAGGGCATCGATGGCCCCCGGCCTGCCGCCTCGCAGGCCGGATGCCGGCACCATCCTCGGAAGTTCCTGATGCGAAGGCGTTTCCACCCCTGCGACGCTGGGCTCGGGCAGAACGTAGGAGGGGGCGCGCGGGGTGCGTGTCATTGCTGAGCCTCGATCACCTTCGCTGTGCTGCATGCTCCAACGAGATTACATTTGCTTACCATAACGAAATAAGTTCCGACAACGAAACTTTTAGTTTCTTTTCTTCGCCGGAATATAAATTTTGAATTTTTCAGTGTGACTGGTGGAAACCGGACAACCTCGGCGTGTGCTGTGTTCAGGGTCTGTCCGGCGGGCTTCTTGCGCTTTGATCCGGCCGTATTTCCCGGCTGCGGGAGGTGCTGCCGCGGCTGACCGGTTCCGGCACGGGCGGGGGCAGGTCCGGCGGATCTCGTCCTGCTTTCCGCTCTCCCACGGAGTGCCGCGGGCCGGCGATCAGCGCGTCGTCGGCGGCTTCATCCGCTGGAGCCGCAGGGGCGCCTGCAGCCGCATCTTCGCGGGACCGCCCGGAGGCACGCACAGCCGCCAGCCTGCTCCGAAAGGGGCTGCCCCCTCCCGCATCGGCCCTGCCAGGGGCGGCTGAACGCCAGGCTGCGCCTCTCCGTCTCTCTGCCTGCGCGCGCGGCGGAGGGGGGGCCGTTCCTGCCCGGCCATGCCGGCGCGCAGATTGGCCCGGGCTTTACAGCCGGCCGGCCGGCCATGCCGTTGGCGTCCGGATCCTGCGATCCCGCTGCATGCTTGCCCAGACCGCGCGCCGCCCCTTAGTCTATCATCGTACAAGGAGAACGACCCGCCGAAGCGGGCGTTGGGGAGAATGTCCATGAATGAAGTGTCTCGCCGCGGCCTGATGGCCTTCGGTGTGGCGGCGGGTGCCGCCGGCCTGCTGGCGCGTCCCGCCCTGGCCCAGTCCCGCTACCCGACCCGCCCCATCACCCTGCTCTGCCCATGGGGCGCCGGCGGCGGCACCGATGCCACGGCCCGCATCATCGGCGCGCTGCTGGAGAAGGATCTCGGCCAGCCGATCAATGTGGTGAACCGCACCGGCGGCAACGGGGTGGTCGGCCATTCCGCCATCGCCACGGCGCAGCCCGATGGCTACACCATCGGCATCATCACGGTGGAGATCGCCATGCTCCATCATGCCGGGCTGACCAACCTCACCTACAAGGACTACCGGCCGCTCGCGCTGATGAACGAGGACCCGCCGGGCGTGCAGGTCAGCGCCTCCTCGCCCTACAAGGACATCAAGGAACTGGCCGACGCCATCAAGGCGGCGCCGGCGGGCAAGATGAAGGCCTCCGGCACCGGCCAGGGCGGCATCTGGCACCTGGCGCTGATCGGCTGGCTGCAGGCGATGGGGCTGAAGCCCGACCATGTGCGCTGGGTGCCCTCGAACGGCGCCGCGCCCGCCATGCAGGACCTGGCCGCGGGCGGCGTGGACATCGTCACCTGCTCCGTGCCCGAGGCGCGGGCCATGCTCGACGCGGGCCGGGCGCGCAGCCTCGCCATCATGGCGCCGCAGCGCAACCCGCAATTCGACACGGTGCCGACGCTGAACGAGAAGCTCGGCATCAGCTACTCCACGGGCGCGTGGCGTGGCATCGCGGCGCCGCGCGGCCTGCCGGACGAGATGGCCAAGACCATCACCGCGGCGCTGGAGCGCGCCTACAAGGCCAAGGAGTTCACCGACTTCATGAACGCCCGCGGCTTCGGCACGGTCTGGGCGGACCCGGACGGGTTCGCCACCTTCATGGGCCGCTCCGACGCGGCGATGGGCGAGGCGATGCGCGCCGCCGGGCTGGCGCGCGGCTGACGGCCCCGTGCCGCGCAACTGCCCTGAGCCACGCTTTTCCTGCCCCGCGCGGCCTCCGGCCGCGCCTTGCGGAGCGCATGCGCGATGCGGGTGAACGATGCCGTGCTCGGACTGGCCCTGCTGCTGCTGGCCGGCACGATGATCTGGCTGACGACCTACTTCCCCTCCTTCCCGGGCCAGGATTACGGCCCGGAGCTGTTCCCGCGGCTGCTCGGCGGCGGGCTGGTCCTGTGCGGGCTGCTGCTGGTGGGGCGCGGCCTGGCGGCGCGGCGGCGCGGCGAGGCCTGGGTCGAGCTGGCGCCCTGGTGGTTCCGGGGAGGGCAGGCCCTGTCCTTCCTCAGCATGCCGCTGGCGGTGGTGGCCTATCTTCTCTTCGCCGAGACGCTGGGCTTCATCCTGCTCGCCTTCGCCCTGCTGCTGGCGCTGTTCCTGTGGTTCGGCGAGCGCCCGGTACGGGCCCTGCCGGTCGCGCTGGTGGCGACGCTGGTGGTGCACTGGTTCTTCAGCGGGATGATGCGCGTGCCCCTGCCGCGCGGCCTGCTGAATGACATCCTCTGAGGAAGGGCGGCAATGGACCCGATCCTGACGGCCTTCGGCCTGGTCTTCGACCCCTCGGTGATGCTGGTCATCCTGGGCGCGGCGGTGTTCGGCATGTTCGTCGGCGCCATGCCGGGGCTGACGGCGACGATGGCCACGGCGCTGCTGGTGCCGGTCACCTTCTTCATGGACCCGGTGCCCGCGCTGGGCGCCATCGTCACCGCGACCGCCATGGCGATCTTCGCCGGCGACATCCCGGCGGCCATGCTGCGCATGCCGGGCACGCCCGCCTCCGCCGCCTATGCCGACGAATCCTACCTGATGGCCAGGAAGGGCCAGCTCGACCTCAACCTCGGCGTCAACGTGGTGTTCTCGGCGCTGGGCGGCATCGTCGGCGTGTTCTTCCTGGTGCTCTGCGCCCCCTCGCTCGCCGAGATGGCGCTGAACTTCTCCTCCTTCGAGTATTTCTGGCTGGCCTGCCTCGGCCTCACCTGTGCGGTGTTCATCGGCACAGGCGACCCGCTGAAGGGCTTCGTCTCGCTGCTGCTGGGCCTGGCGATCGTCTGCATCGGCATCGACCCCGCGGCGGGGGTGCCGCGCTTCACCTTCGGCAATGTCGACCTGATGTCGGGGGTCAACTTCATCGCCGTGATGATCGGCGCCTTCGCCGTGTCGGAGCTGCTGCGGGGCGCGGTGGACCTGCACCGGCAGGGCCATGTCATTGTGCCGCAGGTCGGCAACGTGTTCCGCGGCGTGGGCGGGGTGATGCGGCGCTACTGGCTGAACTTCATCCGCGGCTCGCTCATGGGCACGCTGATCGGCGCGCTGCCGGGGGCGGGGGCGGATATCGCCGCCTGGGTCTCCTACGCCATGGCCAAGCGCTTCTCGCGCACGCCGGAGAAGTTCGGCACCGGCCATGTGGAGGGGGTGGTGGAAGCCGGCGCCTCCAACAACTCCGCCGTGGCGGGCGCCTGGATCCCGGCCCTGGTCTTCGGCATCCCGGGGGATTCCATCACCGCCATCGTCATCGGCGTGCTCTACATGAAGGGGATGAACCCCGGCCCCACGGTGTTCACCGAGAACCCGCAGTTCATCTATGCGGTGTTCATCATCTTCATCCTGGCGAACATCATTATGGTTCCGCTCGGCTGGGCGGCGATCAAGAGCATGAAGCAGGTGCTGCGCATCCCGCGCACCATCCTGCTGCCGCTGATCCTGCTGTTCTGCATCGTCGGCGCCTTCGCCATGACCAACAGCAACTACGGCATCGTGCTGATGCTGATCTTCGGCGTGCTGGGCTGGTTCATGGAGGAGAACGGCGTGCCCGTGGCGCCGATGATCCTCGGCCTGGTGCTCGGCGAGATGCTCGAGCAGAACTTCATGACCTCGATGATCAAGTCGGACGGCCTCTGGCTGGCCTTCTTCGAGCGGCCGATCGCCGGCGCGCTCGGGGCGCTGACTCTGCTGATCTGGCTGCTGATGCTGGGCCGCGGCGCCCTCACCGCCCTGCGCCGGCCGGCGCAGGCGTGAGCCGGTGCAGGGGCGGGCCTCAGCCCGCCTCGGCCATGGGATTGGCGAGGGCAGAGGGGAGCGGGCCGGGGCTCATGCGCACTTGGTTCCTGCCGCCCCGCTTGGCGGCGTAGAGCGCCTGGTCGGCCCGGCGCAGCAGGCTCTCGCCGCTTTCCGCCAGGCCCAGGGTGGCGACGCCAAGGCTGATGGTGACGGGGATGGGCCGCCCCTCCTCATCCTGCAGCGCCAGGCCAGCGATACCCTGGCGCAGCGCCTCGGAGAGCTGCACGGCCTGGGTCAGGCCGGCGGCTGGCAGCAGGGCGGCGAATTCCTCGCCGCCGAGGCGGCCCACCAGGTCCGTCTGCCGCAGCAATCCGCCGCAGGCCGTGCCCAGGCCATGCAGCACCCGGTCCCCCGCCGGGTGGCCGAAACCGTCATTGATGCGCTTGAAGTGGTCCACGTCGAACACCGCCAGCGAGAGCGGCGTCCGCTCCTCCCGGGCCCGTTCCACCGCCTCGTCCAGGCAGGCCAGGAAGTGGCGGCGGTTGGCCAGGCCGGTCAGCGAGTCGAAATGCGCCAGCTCGTACAATTCGCGCTCGACGGCGCGCAGCTTCAGCATGTTGCGCAGCCGGGCGAGCAGCTCCACCTCGTCGGCCGGCTTGGTCAGGAAGTCGCTGGCACCGGCCTCCAGCGCCTCGTACAGCGCGCTGCGCTGCTCGAGCGCCGTGATCATGACGGCCGGCACCGTCTGGCAGCGCGGCAGCTGCCGGAAGGCGCGCAGGAAGGCCACGCCATCCATCTCCGGCATCAGGTAGTCGACGAACAGCACGTCCGGCGGCTGCGCGGCGGCATCCTCCAGCGCCAGGGTCGGCGAGGCATGCGTGACCGAGACCGTCTCCGCCACCCGCGCCACCAGGGCGGCCAGCCGCAGCCGGTTGGTTACGCTGTCATCGACGATCATGATGCGGAACGGCATGGCGATCTGCCTTTCTGGCCAGATGGGAAGCGCGGGGGGAGGAAAGGCGCGGAGAACCTGCCCCGCACGGCCGTGGCCCGGCGGAAATAGTGGCGCCCAGGCTGCGCCGCAATGGCCGGCAGGGCCGGAGCGCGCCTTGACCCCGCGGCGGCGCGCCGCTCAACCCGGCAGCAGGATGGGCTGGCCGTGCGGCGTGGCGGCGGCGGCGCGTGCCCAGGCTTCCTGGCGCTCCGCCAGCTCGGCCGTGGAGAGAATGCCCTTCTCAGCCAGCAATTCCTCGAGCGCCGCCAGCCAGTGCGCATAGTAGGGCGCCTCGCAGGCGGCGAGGTGGCGGCCGAGCGCCGCCGTCCATTCCGCCCAGGTGAAGCAGCCGGCCTGATGCGCGGCCACCGCCATGGCGAAGGCCTGCGCCTCCCAGGGCTCGCGGAACACCGGCCCCGCCACGTCGCGCGGCAGGCCGGGGGCCTCGGCGGGCATGGCTTCAGGCTTCAAGGTAGGACTCCCAGGCATCGATGGAGACGGTCAGGTCCGGGTCCGCCCCTTCGCCCCACAGTTCGGCGGCGGCGAAGCGGACGGTGTAGAGCCATTGCGGCGCCTCACCACGGCCATGCGCGTTGCTGTCGGGGAAGACGAAGACGCCCTGCACCCGGTCGACCACGCCCCGCCGGCCGCGCGCGTAGCGGGGCAGGCGGGTATGCTCCGGGGTGTGGAAGTGGCGGGTGCGCACCGCCGCGCCCACCGCGAAGCGCGCCGGCGCCGTGGCCGGGCGGTCATAGGGCGAGCCGCGCATCAGCGCCGGCTCCACCGCCTCGGCCCGCAGCGGTGGCAGCGCCGGGCCGGGCGCCCGCATCCGCCCCTCGCGCAGCTCCTCCGCCGTCACCAGGCCGCGCGCCAGCAGCAGCTTCTCCAGCCCCTTGATCCAGATCTCGTAGTAGCCGGAGGTAAGATACTCGCCGGGCGGCAGGGTCTCGCGCGCATGGCGGCTGGCATCGATGTTCCATTGCCCCAGCGCCCCGGCGGCAAGCGTCACGGCCAGGGCGCGCTTCTCCCAGGCGGCGTGGAAGCGCAGATGCTCCGGCTCCGGCCGCACCGGGCCGAAGCCCATCATGCCGCCCAGGTCCTGCGCGCCGTTCATGCGCGGGCTTCTGCCGCGGTTGCCTCGGCGGGCGGGCGCGCCAGGGCGGTGCCGATCATGGAATCGCGGCTCACCAGCGCGGCCAGCCGTTCCTCGCTCCAGCCCTCGGTGCCGGCGGGGCGCATCGGGATGACGAGGTAGCGCGTCTCGGCGGTGGAATCCCAGACGCGGATGCGCGTCCCCTCCGGCAGCGCCACGCCGAACTCGGCCAGCACGCCGCGCGGGTCCATGACCGCGCGGGAGCGGTAGGCAGGCGCCTTGTACCAGGCCGGCGGCAGCCCCAGCACCGGCCAGGGGTAGCAGGAGCAGAGGGTGCAGACGACGAGGTTGTGCTCCTCCGGCGTGTTCTCCACCGCCACCATGTGCTCGCCCTGCCGGCCGGTGAAGCCCATGCCGTGGATGGCCGCCGTGGCGTCCCGCCGCAGATGGTCGCGGAACGCCGGGTCGGCCCAGGCGCGCGCCACCACCCGGGCGCCGTTGCGCGGGCCGATGCGCGTCTCGTAGGTCTCGATCAGCGCGTCCAGCGCGGCCGGGTCGGCATAGCCCTTCTCGACCAGCAGGGATTCCAGGGCGCGCACCCGCAGCGCCATGCCGGAAAGCTCGCTGCCCTCATGCTCATGCTCATGCTCATGCACGTGCGCGTGGCCATGGTGATGCCCGGTCATGCTGGCGCTGGTCCCTCGCTGCGTTCGGCCGGCGCAGGGTGCGTCCTTCCACCCGGTCCGGTCAAGCAAGGCCCGGGCGCCGGAGACCCCCCTCGCGCGAGGCATGGCTGGCGGTGGGGCCGGCGGCCGCGATACGGTCCGGCGGAAGCGGGATGAGGGAGTTGCGATGCAACGGGTGACTGTCACCCTGGACGACGCGCTGGCGGCCGAGCTGGATGCGGTGGTGCGCCGGCGCGGCTACCAGAACCGCTCGGAGGCGATGCGCGACCTGCTGCGGAGCGGCCTGCAGCAGAGCGCCGGCGCGGAGGGCGCGGCCGGGCCGAGCCTGGGGGCGCTGGTCTACACCTATGCCCATGAGCAGCGGGACCTGGCGCGGCGGCTGACCGGCGCCTTCCACGACCATCACGGCCTGTCGGTGTCGTCGCTGCACCTCCACCTGGACCACGAGATGTGCCTGGAAGTGGCGGTGCTGCGGGGCGAGGCCGGCGCGCTGCGCCACTTCGCCGAGCATGTGATGGCCGAGCGCGGGGTCCGCCACGGCCGTCTGGTGCTGTTGCCGGACGATGCCGGCGAGACGCCCGTCCTTCGGAGAGGGTGAGGGCGGGCAGGGGAGTGGCGCGGCCGGGGCGGGTGCCGCCGGCCGCGCCGGTTCGGGTCAGTCGCCCAGGCGCTGCTTCAGGTCCTTGGCGGGCTTGAACTTGACGGACTTGCTGGCGGCGATCTCCACCACTTCACCCGTGGCGGGGTTACGCCCCTGGCGCGCGGCGCGCTGGCTGACGGCGAAGCTGCCGAAGCCGGCCAGGCGAACCTCGCGGCCAGCGCCGAGGGCGTCGCCCACCGTGGCCAGAACGGCCTTCAGCAGGGCATCAGCCTGGGTCTTGGGCAGGCTGGTCGCGGCGGCGGCGGCGTCGACCAGGTCCTGGCGGCTGAGCGGGCGGGTTTCTTCGGTCAAAAGGCAAACTCCGGCAGTAATGAGGTAACGCGCGCAGGAGAGACACACTCCGCCGGGGGTGGTCAAGCGCGTGCCGCTGGGCTGGGGGGGCGTCAGCCCCCACCTTCACGCCTTTTTTGTGTATCGGGGCGGAAAGCGGCCCACAGGATTGCATCCTGTTCATCCAGGCCGGTCTCCCGTGCCGCCGGATCTCACGGAGCCGAGGGCTACCAGGGCCGGGAGCCATTCCCTAAAAGAGCCCTCCGCAAACGGGGAGCCCTGCCATGCCCAGCATCACCGACCGCCGCCGCGCCACCCAGATGCGGGTGGCCTGATGCGCGTCCTCGTCGCCGGGCGGACCGGCCAGCTCGCCCTCGCCCTCGCCCGCCGGCTGCCGCAGGATGGCCATGCCGTCACCGCCCTCGAGGCGCCGGAGCTGGACCTGACCGACGCGGCCTCGATCGCCCGCGCGGTGGAGCAGGCGGCGCCGGAGGCCATCATCAACGCCGCCGCCTACACCGCCGTGGACCGCGCCGAGGACGAGCCGGAGCTGGCCCTGGCCATCAACGCGACCGGCGCCGGGCTGCTGGCCGCCGCCGCCGCGGCGCGTGGCCTGCCCTTCCTGCACGTCTCGACCGACTACGTGTTCGACGGCACGAAGGGCGCCCCTTACGTCGAGACCGACCCGACGGCGCCGGCCAGCGTCTATGGCCGCACCAAGCAGGCCGGCGAGGCGGCGGTGATGGCGGCCAACCCGCGCTCGGCCATCCTGCGCACCGCCTGGGTGTGCAGTGCCGACGGCAACAATTTCCTCAAGACCATGCTGCGCCTCGGCGCCGAGCGCCCCGCCCTCTCGGTGGTGGCCGACCAGCACGGCGCCCCCACATTCGCCGCCGACCTGGCCGACGCCATCGCCCGCATGCTGCCGCGCCTGGCGGCGGCGCCGGCGGGCGACCCGGCCTTCGGCCTCTTCCACCTGACCGGCGCGCCCTGGACCACCTGGCACGGCTTCGCCGCCGAGATCTTCGCCCAGGCCGAGAAGCGCGGCGCGAAGGTGCCGGCGCTCTCCGCCATCACCACCGACCAGTACCCGACCAAGGCGCGCCGCCCGGCCGATGGGCGGCTCGACTGCAGCCGCATCACCGCCGTGCACGGCATCCAGCCCGCCGACTGGCGGCAATCCCTGGCACGCTGCCTGGAGCAGCTGCTCCCCGCTACGCCGGGGCGCTGAGGGCCCGGGCGAGGGGCTGAGGCAAGGGGGCGGGGCCGGGCGCGGCCCCGTGGCCCGGCTCTTGCTGGTCCTGCGGCACCCTTGGAACCGGGAGCCCCGCCGATGACCGCCTCGCCGAAGCCCTCTCTGCCGCGCCGCCTGATCCTGGGTGCCGCACTCGCCCTGCCGGCGCTGCGCACCGCCCGCGCCCAGGCGCCGCTGCGCTTCGCGCTCGACTGGGCGCTGCAGGGCAACCACGCCATGTTCTCCCTGGCCGAGGACCGGGGCCTGTTCCGGCGCGAGGGGCTGGCCGTGCGGATGGACCGCGGCTTCGGCTCCGGCGACACGCTGGTGAAGGTGGGCTCCGGCGCCTACGACATCGGCTTCGCCGATTTCTCCGGCGCGGTGAAGTTCAACGCCGAATACCCGCAGAACCGGCTGGTGATGATCTACCCGGTGTTCGACCGCACGGCGGCGGCCATCGTCACGCTGCGCGGGCGTGGCATCGAGAAGCCGCAGGACGTGGCGGGCCGCCATCTCGGCGCGCCGGAAGGCGAGGGCAGCCGCCTGCTCTTCCCCGCCTTCGCCCGCGCCGCGGGCATCGACACGGGCCGCATCCGCTGGACCTCGATGGCCGCCAACCTGCGCGACACCATGCTGCGCACCAACCAGGTGGACGCGGTGAGCGGCTTCCTCTTCACCGTGCACTTCAACCTGGTGGGCCTCGGCATCCCGGAGGAGCAGATCCTCGGCTGGCCCTATGCCGAGCACGGGCTGGACCTGCCGGGCTCCGGCCTGTTCGCCCGCGCCGAGTGGCTGGAGCGCAATGGCGAGAGTGCCGCGCGCTTCGTGAAGGCCTCCATGGAGGGTCTGAAGCTGCTGCTGAACGATGTGCCCGCCGGCATGGCCTCGCTGAAGAAGCGCGAGGCGCTGTTCGACGAGGCGCTGGAGACGCGGCGCTTCGCCATGACGCGGGACCGGTCCATCATCACCCCCAACAGCCGCGCCCAGGGGCTGGGCTCGCTCGAGATGGCGCGGGCCGAGGCGCTGGTGCGCGTCAACGCCGAGGCCTATGGCATCGGCACCCCGCCGGAGGCCGCCAGCATGTTCACCGACCGCTACCTGCCCCCCCGCTCGGAGCGGATGCTGTGACGGCGCGGCTGCTGGTCCGCGGCGCGCGGGTCCTGGCGCCGGACGCGCTCTCCGCCCCCTTGGCCGAGATCCTGGTGGAGGGGGGCCGCGTCGCCGCCCTGCTGCCGCCCGGCAGCGCGGTGGAGGATGCGGAAGCCTTCGACGCCACGGGACGGCTGGTCATCCCCGGCCTGGTGAACGGCCACACCCATGGCCATGGCGGCCTGGCCAAGGGGGTGGGCGACAAGTGGGACCTGGCGCTGCTGCTGGCCCATGCCCCCTGGGTGGGCGGCGGCCGCGGCGTGGCCGAGCTGAAGCTCTCCACCCAGCTCACCGCCGTGGAGATGCTGAAGAAGGGCTGCACCGCCGCCTTCGACCTGCCGGCCGAGTTCCCCGGCCCCACCCCGGAGGGGCTGGAGGCGATGGCCGAGGCCTATGCCAGCGTCGGCCTGCGCGCCGTGCTGGCGCCGATGGTGGCCGACCTCACCTTCTTCCAGGCGACGCCCGGCCTGGTGGAGGCGCTGCCCGAACCGCTTCGGGCCCGCGCCGAGGCCATGCGCATGGCGCCGGCCGAGGCGACGCTCGCCACGCTGCGCGCCGCGGCGAAGGGCTGGCGGCACGGCGCCGCCGGCATTGCGCTCGGGCTCGGCCCCACCATCCCGCTGCACGGCTCGGAGGCCTTCCTGCGCGGCTGCGCGGCGCTGGCCGACGAGTTCGGCCTGCGGGTGCAGACCCATGTGGCCGAGGCGCGCTACCAGGCCGCCGCCGGCGCGGTGCGCTATGGCGCCACCCTGCTGGAGCACATGGACCGGATGGGGCTGGTCGGGCCGCGCTTCTCCGTGGCGCACGGCGTCTGGCTGACGCAATCCGACCTGGAGCTGCTGGCGGCGCGGGGGGCCGGGCTCTCGCACAATCCGGGCGCCAACATGCGGCTGGCCTCCGGCATCGCGCCGGCGCGGGCGGCGCTGCGGGCGGGGGTGGCGCTGGGCATCGGCACGGACGGCTCCTCCTCCTCCGACAACCAGAACATGTTCGAGGCGATGCGCCTCGCCGCCTTCGCCTCCCGGCTGTGGGAGGAGGCGGAGGAGGAGGACTGGCTCGGCACCGCCGAGACCGTCCGGCTGGCCACCGCCGGCTCCGCCCGGCTGCTGGGGCTGGAGGCGGGAGAGATCGCGCCCGGCCGGCTGGCGGATCTGGTGCTGCTCGACCTCGCGCACATCAACTGGGCGCCGTTCAACGACGCCGCCAACCAGCTCGTCTGGACCGAGGATGGCAGCGCGGTGACCGATGTGATGGTGGGCGGCGCCTGGAAGCTGCGCGACCGCCGCGTGCTGGGGCTGGACGAGGCGCGCCTCGCCGCCGAGGCCAATGCCGCCGCCGAGCGGCTGCGCGGCGTGAATGCCGGGGTGCGGGAATGGTGCGAGGCCATTGCCCCGCATGTCGCCTGCCACTGCCGCGCCCTGGCGCGGGGCTGGACGCGCTCCCGCCGCCTGCTGCGCGCGGAGTGAAGGGTGGCTTGACCGCCGGCGGCCCGCATGGTGCAGCCAGGAGAAATGCACGCCCCCGCCCGGGGCGCGCGAGCCATGGGAGGAAGGGCGATGCTGGACCCGGTTCTGGTGGAAGTGACGCGCGGCGGCCGGGTGGAATCCCGCCATGCCGGCGCCTTCGCGGTGGTCGATGCCGAGGGCGGGGTGGTGCTCTCCGCCGGTGATATCGAGCGGCCCATCTTCCCGCGTTCCGCCGTGAAGGTGATCCAGGCCCTGCCGCTGGTGGAAAGCGGCGCGGCGGACCGTTTCGGGCTGGACGATGAGGCGCTGGCCCTGGCTTGCGCCTCGCATGGCGGGGAGCCGCGCCATGCCGCCGTCGCCGCCCGGATGCTGGCGGCCGCGGGGCAGGGCGTGGCGCAGCTCGAATGCGGTGCCCACTGGCCGAGCCATGCCGGCGCCGCCCGCGCCCTGGCCTGCACCGGCGCCGAGCCCAGCGCGCTGCACAACAACTGCTCGGGCAAGCATGCCGGCTTCGTCTGCCTGGCCTGCGGCACGGACACCGCCCCGGCGGGCTACATCCAGCCGGGCCATGCCGTGCAGCGCCAGGTGAAGGCGGCACTGGAAGGGGTGACCGGCTTCCGCCTGGAGGAGGGCAGCCACGGCATCGATGGCTGCTCCATCCCGACCTACGCCATTCCGCTGCGCGCCCTGGCGCTGGGCTTCGCGCGGATCGGCACCGGGCACGGGCTGGAGCCCGTGCGGGCGGCCGCCGCGGCCCGGCTGCGCGCCGCCGTGGCCGCGCACCCCTTCATGGTGGCGGGCAGCGAGCGGTTCGACACCCGGGTGATGGAGGCGCTGGGCGCGCGGGCCTTCGTGAAGGTGGGGGCGGAGGGCGTCTTCTGCGCCGCGCTGCCGGAACTCGGCCTCGGCGTGGCGCTGAAATGCGACGATGGCGCCTCGCGCGCCGCCGAGGTGGTGATGGCGGGCCTGCTGCGCCGTCTGCTGTCCCTGGGCGAGGCGGAGGAGGCGGTGCTGGCCCCATTGGCCGCGCCTGTGCTGCGCAACTGGAATGGGCTTGAGGTGGGCCGCATGCGGCTGGCGGAGGGCTGAGCCGCCGGATCATGCGTCAGCCGCCGGGCTGGGCTGCGGGCAGCCGGCTCGGAAATCGCCGGCGGGGCGCCGAATCCTGTTTGACAGGGTACCGCCCAGGGCCTAGAAGGCGCGCCCTGCTGTGTTGTTGGTTTGTGGCGCGGCGGGTTTTCGGAAGAAAGCTTCAGTTCTGGCATTGACGGGCGAAGTAATCGCCA
>NZ_JBHSCH010000008.1:0-91325 GCF_042651065.1 Teichococcus aestuarii | reverse complement strand
GAGACCGCCGAGATCGGCGGTGACCGGCAGGTCGATATCGCCCAGCAGCGCCTCGACCGGGTCGAGCCCGACCGCGACCTCGAGCGGCGTGCCACCGGGCAGGGTGGCGTCGAGCGCCAGATCGGTGTCGCCTGAGGCGCTAGTGTCGGATGGGCCAGTAGCGGCGGGTGTACCGTCTTGTGTATCTTCGGCGGGCTGCGTTGCTCCTGCTGCCGCGTCAGGCACCGGCTGCGACCCAGTGTTTTCGGAATTGGTCAGGAGAGGGTCTGCCGGCCGCTCGTCTTCTGCCGCTTCGAGGGATGCTCTACCCGGCAGGACCGGCGCGGCAGCGCCTTCGGTAGCACGTAGGATGTCAGCAGGCGGCGAATTAGCGCCTGCCGCAGTGGCGGCCACGCTTTCGGCCTCGGGCGGCGGTATGCTCTCTTCGCGGCCTGAAAAGGGGTCTTTGTTGCCGGTCGAGCGTTGGTCCGGCACCACCTGCGTCGCCGGGTCAGCCGTGATGTTTTGCGTGTCAGGCGCAAAGCCTGCGCCCGCAGCGTCCCCGGAGGCAATATTGGCAAATGCTTGCGTATTGTCGTCTGCGCGGTTTGCAGACGATGTCTCGGCAATGCCGTCACGCTCGGTAATCTCTGCAAGCGCGGCCCCTTTTACATCAACTCCTTTGACGGCGCTCGAACCATCGAAGAGGTCCACAGCTTCATAGAGCTTTGTTTCAAGAATCTGGGAAGGCTGGGGATTCGTGATTGGCGGCATTTCTAAGATCCTCCCAAGACATCATTTTATGATCCAACATTTAACTTTTTACTAAATTCAGACGTTAATATTAGATTTCAGATTCTGAAGAGAGGATTGCTGAGAGGCTGACTGCAACCTTGACTGGGATGACTGGGAGCCAAGTGAAAAACGTAATGGAGTCGGAATAGAAAAAGATCTCGGCAGAGGCGATGGTGCGCTCGAAATCCTTGCCCAGTTCGGCTCAGGACTTATCAACGAGCCTCTCGCGCTTCGAGGCTGCTGTGCTTCCATGGTTGCCGGAGGTGGCGGGCCTGTCGTGGCTCACGCAGGCGCAGATCCAGCGGGGCCGCACCCTGCTTCCCGCTCTTGCACGGAGTGCCACGCGTGGATGACCCGCAGATCGTCAGCGGCATCATCCACGTCATCCGCAATGGCCTTCGCCGGCGCGATGCGCCTGCCGAGGACGGCCCGCACAAGACGCCGTGCAACCGCCGCCTCGTCCGCTGGAGGCGCGGGGGTGTCTTCAACCGTGTCTTCGGCGGGCTGGCCGGCCGCGAAGGGTAGCCGCATCCGCTGATGATCGACACCACTCACCTCAAGGCGCGCCGCACAGCCGCCAGCCTGCTCAAAAGCGGGCTGTTCCCATCCTGTCGGACGGCCTGAGTTCCAAGCCGCGTGCCGTCACTGACGGCCAAGGCCGCCCGCTCATCATGCTGCTCTCCGAAGGGCCGGATGAGCGACCACACGGGTGCCGCGCTGATGCTGAATGCCCTGCCGTCCGCCGGCGCCCTGATCGGCGACACAGGCTATGACAGCGATGGCTTCCGCCAGGCCCCGGGCAGTCGCGGCATCGAGCCTCGCATTCCATTGCGCCGCGGCCGCAAGCAGCGCATCGCGCAGGACAGGACGCTCCACCGCATCGAGACCATGCTCAGCAAGTCAAGGACTGGCGCCGCATCGCCACGCTCCATGACCGCTGCGCTCACACCTTCCGCTACCTGCCTCGCCGCCGCCATCCTCCCTTGGATTGATGAGTCTCCTTCCTCCGCCCTGCAACCCTGCAGCGCCTCTGCCGTTCAGGCTCCGGGCGCCCACGCTGCCGCATTGGGTGGCGCTAGGGCCTGAGCGATGGCAACGGATGCGTCTGGTCGCGCCTCCATCCGCTCTGAAGTCCCCTGCCGCGGGCTGGCGCCGTCCGCCTGCGGATTTGTCCCTGGGCAGCTCCCTCGGCCGAGATTCGGATGACGCCTCGGCGCGTCGTCCCCCCTTTCCCCCGGCGAATACGTGTCGCCGCGCGCAAGGAGGACCTCATGTCGAAAACGACAACCGCTCCACCTTGGTGGCAAGGCGCGGTCATCTATCAGATCTATCCCCGCAGCTTTGGTGACACCACCGGCAACGGCATCGGTGACCTGAACGGCATCCGGCAGCATCTTGACCACCTCGCAGCACTTGGCGTCGATGCCATCTGGATCTCGCCTTTCGTCAAGTCACCGATGCGGGACTTTGGCTACGACGTGTCAGACTACCACTCGGTCGACCCGCTGTTCGGCACGCTGGACGATTTCGAGGCATTGCTGGCGGAAGCGCATGAGCGCGGCTTGAAGGTGCTGATGGATCAGGTGCTCAGCCATACCTCCAGCGAGCATCCATGGTTCCTGGAAAGCCGCGCCAGCCACGACAACCCACGCGCCGACTGGTATGTCTGGGCCGACCCGAAGCCAGACGGCTCGCCGCCCAACAATTGGCTTTCGGTGTTCGGCGGCTCCTCCTGGCAGTGGGAACCGCGGCGGGGCCAGTACTACCTGCACAACTTCCTGCGTGAACAGCCGGACCTCAACTACCACAACCCTGCGGTGCAGGAGGCGGTCCTCGGGGTTTGCCGCTACTGGCTGGAGATGGGGGTGGATGGCTTCCGCCTGGACGTCTGCGCCTTCTACTTCCATGACGCCCGGCTGCGCGACAACCCGGCCAACCCGGAGTGCCCGGTCGGCCGGCATTTCCTGTTCAACCCCTATTCCCTGCAGCGGCACGCACACGACATCGCACAGCCGGAAAACCTGGGCTTCCTGGAGAAGCTGCGCAAGCTGACCGGTGCCTATCCGGAGCGCGTGCTGCTGGGCGAGTTGCACGAGAATGAGGGCGTGCGCCTGCACCAGGAATACACCGCGCCGCACCGCCTGCAACTTGCCTATGGCTATTGGCTGCTTGGCGCAGACACGCTGGATGCCTCGACGATCCGCCGCACCGCGACCGATCTGGGCCATGAGATGGAATGCGGCTGGCCCTGCTGGGCGCTCGACAACCACGACTTCATCCGCTCACCGACACGGCTTGGCCCAGAGGCGGCCTCGGGCGAGCTCTCCCTGACCATCCTGGCGGCACTCGCATGCCTGCGCGGCGCGCTCTGCCTCTACCAGGGCAGCGAGCTGGGGCTACCTCAGGCAGAGATCCCGTATGAGCGGCTGATCGACCCGTACGGCATCGAGTTCTACCCTGCTTTTGAGGGGCGGGACGGCGCCCGCACACCAATGCCGTGGGATGCCAAGCAATCGCATTGCGGCTTCAGCGCCGCCGAACCCTGGCTGCCCATCCCCCCCGCCCATGTGGAGCGCGCGGCGGCGCAGCAGGCGGCGCTGCCGGGCTCCATCCTCAACAGAACGCGCCGCTTCCTGACCTGGCGGCGAGATCAGGCACCGCTGCGTGCGGGCGGCCTTCGCTTCATCGAGGTTCCGGACGGCATGCTCGCCTTCGAGCGCTGGCTGGGCGAGCACCGCATCCTCTGCGCCTTCAACCTGACCGCCGCGCCGCTGGAGGCAGAGCTGCCCGAGCCACTGCTCGGCATGCCGCTGGAAGGGCATGGCTTCGGCGGTGTCCGCGCCGCTGGCCGGCTCAGCCTGCCGCCCTATGGCGCCTATTTCGGAGGTCAGGCATGACGATGTCCACGACCCGGGAAACGGTGCTTGCCGAGTTTGCCAAGGCGCCGAAGCTGGAACCGCCGGTACGCGCCGAATGGTGGCGCGGCGCTGCCATCTACGAGGCCTATGTGCGCAGCTTCCGCGACACGAATGGAGATGGTGTCGGGGATCTGCGGGGCGTGCTGGAAAAGCTCGACCACATCGCCGGGCTGGGAGTGGACGCGCTGTGGCTTTCGCCCTTTTACCCGTCGCCGCAGAAGGATTTTGGATACGATGCGGTGGACTACCGCAACGTTGACCCCTCGGCCGGCACACTGGACGACTTCCTGGCTTTGCTGAAGGCGGCGCATGCGCGCGGCCTGAAGCTACTGATGGACTTCATTCCTGCCCACACTTCGGACGAACATCCCTGGTTCCAGGAAAGCCGCAGCTCGCGCGAGAATGCCCGTGCCGAGTGGTATGTCTGGGCCGATGCGGCGCCGGATGGCGGGCCACCGAACAACTGGCTCTCCTCCTTCGGCGGCGGCGCCTGGCAGTGGGAGCCGCGGCGCTCGCAGTACTACTATCATCCCTTCCTCGCCTGTCAGCCGGCGCTCAACCTGCGCAAGCCCGAGGCGCTGGAGGCGGTGATCCAGGACATGCGGTTCTGGTTCGACCTCGGCGTGGATGGCTTCCGGCTGGACGCGGTGCAGTGCCTGGCCTGCGATCCGGACTTGCGCAGCAACCCGCCAAGCCCGCGCAGCGGTTCACCCATCCTGCTCGGCGGTGGGCCGAACAACCCCTTCGGCCGCCAGATTCATCTCTTCGACCGTGATGTACCGGAGGCGCTGCCCATCATCCATGCGCTGCGCGCGGCGGTGGAATCCTACGACCCGCCGCGTGTGCTGATTGGCGAGCTGGCGGATGTGGATTCCTCACGCGCTGCCGAGAAGTACACAGCCGATGGCCAGGGATTCCACACCGTCTATGATTTCGACCTGATCAACACGCCGGCCGATGTGGCGAGCCTCGCCAGCCTGCTGCGACTGCGCGACGAGTATCTGCGCAGTGGCTGGCTCTACAACGTCTTCACCAACCACGACTCGCTGCGCGCCGTTTCCAACCTTGCCGCCTTTGCCTCGGACAAAGGCCAAACGGCGGCGGCAGCACGCATGCTGCTGTTCCTGCAGTTCACGTTGAAGGGTGGCGGTGCGTTGTTCCAGGGCGAGGAGCTGGGCCTGCCGCACCCCAAGCTGCCGCGCGAACAACTGCAGGACCCCTGGGGCTTGGCGCTGTGGCCAGATTTCCAGGGCCGCGACGGTGGCCGGACCCCGATGCCGTGGGAGGCCGAAGCGTCGCATGCCGGCTTCACCAGCGGCAACAGCCCGTGGCTGCCGGTGCCCGAGATCCATCGTCCGCTGGCGGTGGACCGGCAGGAGCAGGACCCTGATTCCACGCTGAACTTCCTGCGCCGCTTCCTCGCCTGGCGGCGCGGCCAGCCTATCCTGAAATGGGGCGGCGAGCATGTGCACGAGGCGCACACCGCGCCCTTGTTGGTTTACGACCGCTTCGACCAGAACACGGTGTTGCGCTGCATGATCAACTTCAGCATGGATGAGCGGCTCCTACCGCTGGAGGAAGGCTGGCGGTGTCTGCGGGCGCCTGGCTGTGTCACCCGTCTGGCCAGGCACGGGCTGCCCCTGCCGCCGCTAGGGTTCGCCATCTTGCGGGCATGACACCGCCTTCTGCTCCGGCTGAGCGTTGCTGACTGAGATCTGCGGGTCATGATGTTGTGCCCGCTTCAGGCCGATGATTCCTGCTTGGCGCAATCAGGTTTCTGCTCGGAGAGGCCGTTGGGTGCGGCTCCGCTGGCTTCTTCGCCGTGTGCTGCGGGGTCAGCGAGCTTAACGGCCTGTTGGAGCCTCGCCCTCATCGCCGCCGGCGGCGGCCTGCTGGGCGCTTCTTCACTGCCTTGGACTGCGTCTTCATCGGGGCGGCGAGAAGGGGCTCCGCTGCGGGGATGCCATCCGTGCCAGCATAACGCTGCAGCGTCGCGCCGGCGGCAAGATGCGGATAGGCTTGAGCACCGCTGGGCCATGTTCTCGCAAAGGCGGCAACCTCGGCATGATCGTGCCTGCGGATGGCCTGGACGAGAAAGGACGCAGCCTGCGCCGGCCTCAGGCGCTGCTGCTGCAGCAGGTTGAGATGCCATTCGCGAGCGCGCAGGGGACACCAGTCGACCAAGGATTCCTGCAAGGCGCGTCGCACCTCCAGCGGCAGCTCTTCATACGCCCGGTAGGGGTCACCCTTGAGCTTGCTGTAGGGCTTGGCCGCCATGCTGTTGTCCATGGGCCGCGTTCTACCGAAAGGCAGGTCCCTCGGAAACTGCGGTGCCATCCGCTGGGTGCTGGGCACGTATGCCGCCGCATTGGATGCGGCAGGGGTTCCGCCCGCTTGGCGGGTCGCCCCTAGAACTGTCCCCCGCCGCCCCGGCGCCTCTGCCTGGAAGCGGTCGTCACCAGCCCAGTGGCCCGGCAGCCAGGCGCGTCAGGCAATCGGCAGGCCGCATCGCAGTAGAGCCAGGAGAGGACGCTGGCCGGCGAAGCGGATGCCGCGCGCGGCAAGAGGGAAGCCCGCCTGACGCCATTCTCTTCCGGCCTACCGGCTCTCGCCCGAAAAGCCGGCGGTGAGTTCGGCCAGGCGCTGGAGCGCCGCCGGCGGCAGCGGGCCTTTCAGCACGACCTCGAGTGCGGCCTCGAACTCCTCCACACTGGCCATGCCGACCAGGACCGTTCCCACCGCGGGATGGCCAATCGCAAAGCGAATGGCAGCTTCTGGCAAGGAGGCCGCGAAGCCCTCGGCCACCAGCGGCAGCAGCCGGGACGCCTGGCCCAGATCGTCCTCATAGGTTTGTCCCGAACCCATCGGCTCCGGCGGGGGGCTGGCGACAGGATGGCGCTGCGCGGAGCCGCTCAGGGCGCCTCCGGCCAGGACACGGATGCCAACCGCACCCATGCGCTTCTCCTGCATACGGTTAAGCAGCTGCCGGTAATCCTGCGCCGGGTGGCCCGTGGGGAGGGCGGTGCCGGCCGAAGGGTTCAGCATGTTGTAGATGACCTGGGCCCCGCCGAAGAAACCGGCGTCAACCACCTGGTGCAAGGCCTCGGTCTCCCCGACCGCCGTCCAGCCGGGCAGCCGCAGCTTGCCAGCCGCCTGGAGCGACTGGAAGGCTGGCACCACCTCTTCCAGCACCTGGCGCAGGCTGAGTTTCTCGCCGCCGCCGTGCAGGGTGATCTCGTTATGGAGATAGAAGATGTCGGCCTGGTCCCGCTGCAGGCGCCGTAAGCTGCCCTCGAGGGATGCTGCCACGGCGGCGGCGATGTTCCCGAACTCGTCCGATCGCAGCCGGACCTTGGTGCCGATCAGGGCATTGCCAGCCTTGAGCCGCCGCAGGGCATTACCCAGGTTCTGTTCCGAGGCGCCGTTGCCGTACTGTACGGCGGTGTCGAAGTAGTTGATGCCAGCCTCAAGCGCACGGGCGATGGCGCGTTCCTGGTCCGCGACGGCACCGCGCACCATCAGGCCTCCAACCCCGCCGCAGCCAAAGCCGAGCAAGGATGTGGACAGGCCATCCGGCCCAAATCTGCGTGTCTCGACGGACATGGCTTCCTCCTGTGCACCATCTTGCTTGGGCCGGCCATGAGAGCGCCGGGGCATGGCGAAGCGTCCAACAGGACGCTTCCAGCCGCAAGCTCATCTCCGGGTCAGATCAAGAGATTGCCGGTCAGATCGCGGCGGCCGCAGTGAGTGTGGCAACCGCCGCCCCCCCTCAATTCATTGATGGCGCCCTGCGCTGCGCGGAATCTGCTTTATGGCTTCGAGGAGGGCTTTTTCTGTGCAGGCGGCTCGCCAGTCCAGTCATCCGTGATCTGGGCCTGAGCCTCGGAGACCCTGTTCAGGTCTTCTGGCGAGGGAGGCTTCTGGATGTAGCCTTCGCTCGCCTGCTCAGCCGTGTGGTGCGCCTTGGGTCCTTCGGGAGCGTGGTCGGCCATTTCATCCTCCTATCGCCTCTGCCTCCCTAGAACGCCGGAACACTGAGGCTGTTCCAGGAGCCGTCGGATTTAGGATCATCGCTTCCGACATTGTCTGCCGATGCTTGACGCTGGCCAAAGTCCACCTGGCTGTTCTCGAGCTTCAGCCGTGAGGACGTGGACAGCGTCCCAGAGGTGCTTCGAGGGCGGCCGACCTATACCGGCCTCTCTGGCAGCCTCACATGGCGGAACGCTCAGGCGCCCAATTCCTGCTCAAGGGCCAAGCTGGCAAGGCGTGCGGTCGCAAGAAGGCGATCCGCGCCATGACCTTCCCGCGCCATGGTGGAAAGGCCGACCATGAGCGTGACGACATAATCGGTCAGGCGCTCCGCAGCCTCCGGATGGGTCGCGGCGATGAACTGGCGAATGGTGTCCGCGGCGGTGGTGCTCAGGGTGCGGGCGGCATTGCGTGCCTCGGGGTCCTTGCAGCGGGCGCCTTCGATGACGAGGCAGCCGGCAGCGGCCGGGTCCGCGCCGTAGCGGCGGGCGCAGCTCTCCAGCACCGCCGAAAGGGCCTCCGCCAGGGGTCGCCCGGGACGCAGGATCTCGGCCAGGGGGATGCCCTCGGTACCGGTGTAGCGACAAAGGGTGCGGGCGTAGAGGGCGGCCTTGCTGCCGAAGGCGGCGTAGAAGCTGGGCGGATTGATGCCGAGCGCTTCGGTGATGTCGGCAACGCTGACGGCGTCGTAGCCCTGGGTGTGGAAGAGGCGCTGGGCGATGGCAACGGCCTGCTCCGGGTCGAAGCGGCGCGGACGGCCCCGGGGGCGCGATATATTTGTAGTCACCCTTACAGAATCTCCTTGACCAAACATCCTCCCTGAGAATTATGTAGTCATAACTACATTTAATCTCAAGGAGATCCGCGTGGGCGGTTTCAAAGGAAAGTCCGTTCTGGTGCTCGGTGGTAGCCGGGGTATCGGGGCGGCGATCGTGCAGCGATTTGCAGCGGATGGCGCCACGGTGACCTTTACCTATGCCGGGTCGCGTGAGGCGGCGGAACGGCTGGCAGCCGAGACGGGCAGCACGGCGGTGGTGACGGACAGCGCCGACCGGGACGCGGTGATCGCGCGGGTGCGGGACAGCGGGCCGCTGGACGTGCTGGTGGTGAATGCGGGTGTGGGCGCCTTCGGCGACCCCCTGGAGCAGGATCCGGACGCGGTGGACCGGCTGATCCGCATCAACGTGGCCGCGCCCTACCATGCGGCGGTCGAGGCGGCACGGCGGATGCCGGAAGGCGGGCGGATCATCGTGATCGGCTCCGTGAACGGCGACCGGATTCCCTTTCCGGGCCTCA
Source organism: Teichococcus aestuarii (assembly GCF_042651065.1). Classification (NCBI taxonomy): domain Bacteria; kingdom Pseudomonadati; phylum Pseudomonadota; class Alphaproteobacteria; order Acetobacterales; family Roseomonadaceae; genus Roseomonas; species Teichococcus aestuarii. The sequence goes on along the minus strand of NZ_JBHSCH010000008.1, from coordinate 82,308 downwards.
GCGCCTACGCCATGAGCAAGTCGGCGCTGCAAGGCATGGCGCGGGGGCTGGCACGTGACTTCGGGCCGAGGGGGATCACGGTCAATGTCGTGCAGCCCGGGCCCATCGACACCGACATGAACCCGGCGGACGGGCCGATGAAGGACATCCAGCACGCCGTCATGGCCATCAAGCGCCATGGGCGGCCCGAGGACGTGGCAGGGATGGTGGCCTAGCTGGCAGGGCCGGAGGCGGGCTTCGTGACGGGTGCGATGCACACGATCGATGGCGGCTTCGGCGCCTGAGACGGCGGAACCCGGGGCGGCCGAGCTTCGCCGTCCCGGCCATCTTCCGCCCGGGCAGCCCGCGCCGAGGCCGCCTGGGCATGTCCGCTTCCCATCCGGCCCGGTTCGTTCATGGACCGGGGCGCGGGTCTCCTTGCAAGGAGCCGGTTGGCCACTTGGATGCCCGGGAGGGGCGCCTCGCCGCCATCGCGGCGAAAGCAGGCCGGCAGCCTGACGAGCACGCTGCGCGCGGATCAACGAAAAAACGATTTCCAGACCATCCAGGCCTGGCGCGCCTGACCGACGTCTCGAGCGCCTCACGGCCCGGCCAATGACCGGCCAGCCGCCTTGCGGCCCCAGTCATAGGCGCGCAGGTGATCCAGAAAGGCCCGCATCGCCGCGCCGGTATGCCGCCGGTTGGGGTAGTAGAGAAACCAGCAGGGCAATTCCGGGCCCCAATCCCGCAGCACCTCGACGAGATCGCCGCGCTCCAGGCATTCGCCCACATAATCCTCGAAGACATGCGCGATGCCCTGGCCGGCAAGGGCCGCCTGCATTTCCTGGTGCGCCGAGCCGAGCGTCAGGCGCCCCTGGGGCGTGAGGTCGATGGCCTCGCCATCCTTCGCGAAGCGCCAGGTGGCAAGGCTCCCGCCGGGAAAGCGGCGGCGTATGCAATCATGCCGGACAAGGTCGTGCGGCGTGGCGGGCGTGCCCCGGCGCGCGAGATAGCCGGGCGAGGCGACGATGGCGTAGCGGAGCGGCGGGCCGAGCGGCACAGCAATCATGTCCTTCTCGACCTGCCTGCCGAAGCGCACCCCCGCGTCGAAACCGCCGGCGACGATATCGACGATCGCCGCGTCGCTGACGATCTCGACCCTGACTTCGGGATAGGCCTGCATGAAGCCGAAGGCCAGCGGGCACAGGATGTGGTCGGCGGCCGGCCCGGGGGCGTTGATGCGCACCGTGCCGGAGGGGTTCTCCCGCAACTGATCAAGATCGGCGACCGCCTGCCTGATCTCGCCCAGGGCCGGCGCGAGGCGCTCCAGCAAGCGTTCCCCGGCCTCGGTCGGAAAGACGCTCCGCGTTGTCCTGTTCAGCAGGCGGATGCCGAGCGCCTTCTCGAGCGAGGCGACGGTCTGGCTGAGGGCCGATGACGACACCCCCCGCTCGGCCGCCGCCGCGCGGAAGCCGCCGCACCGGACGACCGCCGCGAAGGCGTCCAGGCTGTCCAGGCGACAGGGCTGCATTGCGAAGTCCTGCTTATCGGGCCGCGCAGTTTTGCACCGGTTTTCCAGACAGTCCAGGCGGCGCATCTGAGGCCGGACAGCCCGCCGCGATGGCCGCGGAGACATGGATCGCCGGACCCTCCCCAGGCTCCGCCCGTGTCCCGCCCTGGCGGGCGGCGTGACGGGAAGGAGGTCTGGGATGCACAACGTCATCGGCTTGCCGCGCAGGGCGGCGCTCGCGCTTGGCACGGCGGCCTTGCTGGCGGGAGGCGCACGGAGCCGCCCCGTCGCCGCGCAGGGCACCGTGCTGCCGCCGGCCGGCAATGCCGGCCACTACCGCTTCCAGGTCGGCGGCATCGCCGCGACCGTGCTGAGCGACGGGCTGATCGGCGGCCCGCCCCGGATCTACGCCATCGACGCGCCGGATGACGAGTTGCAGGAGGCCCTGCGGCGCGCCTTCCTGCCGGCCGATCATCTGACGCTGAACCTGAACACCCTGCTGATCGAGACAGGCGGCCGGCGCATCCTGCTGGAGGCGGGCGCCGGGCAGACCATGGGGCCGAATGGCGGCCGGCTCTTCGCCAACCTGGCGGCCATCGGGCTGTCGCCCGAGGATATCGACGCGGTGGTGGTCTCGCACACCCATCCCGATCATGTCGGCAACCTCCGCACGGCGGAGGGCGGCAGGGCGTTCCCGCGCGCCACGGTCTTCGCGCCGCGGGCCGACTGGGCGTTCTTCGTCCGGGGCGAGCCGGACCTGTCCTACATGCCCGTGCCGGAGGATTTCCGCCGCCGCTTCGCCGCCGCCATCAAGCGCAGCGTCGAGCCCGTGGCGCGGGAGGTGGAGCTCTACGAGGGCGGGGCCGAGATCCTGCCCGGCCTCGCCACCATCGCGGCTCCCGGCCACACGCCCGGCATGGCGGCCTTCCTGGTCCATTCGGGGCGCGACCAGCTCCTGCTGACGGCGGACCTCGCCTACCACCCGGTGGTGAATGTGGACCGCCCCTGGCGGCCCGGCCCGGACCGTGACCCCGCCGCCGCCCTGGCCGCCCGGCGCAGCCTGTTCGACCGGGCGGCCGCCGACCGCATTCCCGTGCTCGGCTTCCACTTTCCCTTCCCCGGCATCGGCCGGCTGCTGAGGACGGACACGGGCTATGCCTGGGTCCCGGCCAGCTGGCGGTTCTGACGGACGGCGCAGGAGAGACGCTCCCATGACCCATGACGCCTCCCGCGCCGGCCGGCGCGGCTTCCTCGGGGCCACGGCCTTCGGCGCGGCCCTGGCCGGCGCGCCCCGCGCCCACGCCCAGGCCAGGGATGGCGCGTCACCCATGGCCGCCGCCGCGGACCCGGTGATCACGCGCCGGATCGGCCGGACCGGCCAGACCGTGACGGCGCTCGGCCTCGGCACCTTCCTGACCTACGACCTGATGCCGGGCGACCGGCGGGACGGGCTGCGCGAGGTGCTCCGGCGCTACGTCGCCGGCGGTGGCCGCCTGATCGACACCTCGCCGCTCTACGGCTCGGCCGAGGTGAACGCCGGTGCCTTCCTCGCCGGCCTGCCCGAGGCGGCGGAGGTCTTCGTCGCCAACAAGATCTGGTCGACCGGCGCATTCCTCGGCGATGAGAGCCATGCGCTGGCGAGCCTGGAGCAGTCCCGCCTCCGCCTCTGGCGCGCCACGATCGACCTGATGCAGTGCCACAGCCTCGTCAACGCGCCGGTCATCCTCCCCCTGCTGCAGGCCTGGAAGCGCGAGGGGCTGATCCGCCATGTCGGCGTCACCCACCACGAGACCGCGGCCCAGGAGGAGCTGGCGCGGATCGTCGAGGGGGGCGGGGTGGATGTCGTGCAGACGAACTACTCGATCTTCTCCCGTGGCGCGGAGAGCCGGCTGCTGCCGGCCGCGGCCGAGCGCGGCGTCGGGGTGCTGGTGAACCTGCCGCTGGAGAAGGCCCGGCTGATGCGGGTCGTGGAAGGCCACCCCCTGCCGGCCTTCGCGCGGGAATTCGGCGCGACGAGCTGGGCGCAGTTCTTCCTCAAATGGGCGATGGGCCATCCGGCCGTGACCTGCGTGCTCTGCGGCACCGCCGATCCGGAGCACGCCGCCGACAATGCGCAGGCGCTGCGGGGGCTGCTGCCGGACCAGGCGATGCGCCGCCGCATGGTCGCCCATATGGAGACGATCCCCGGCTTCGGCGATGTCGGCCGGATGCCGTGGTATCCGGGCAAGGAGGGGATGTACCAGGGGCTCATCCGGGCCTCCCAGGCCCGCGCCAGGGCCCGGCTGCTGCCGTGAGGCGAGCCCCGGCGCGCCGCCGGGCTCAGCCGCGGGGCGGTGCCGGCGGATGACCGGGCTGCACCCGCATCCCGTCCAGGAAGACATCGACCAGCCGCATCACCTGCGCCTGCCAGCCCGGCCCCTCGTGCAGGTAGCAGAGGCCGATCACCGTCCGCAGCAGATCCTCCGCGCCGATGTCGCGCCGGATCTCCCCGGCCTCGGCCGCCGGGCGCAGCAGCGTCCCGATCGCCTCGTAGAGTCGGGCGGAGGTGTAGGCCATCAGCTCGGGCGGCTTGTGCGCGGCGAGGGCCAGCGCCGCGGCCATGCCCTTCTTGGTGCCGACGAACTCCACCAGCGCCTCGATCCAGCGGCGCAGCCCCGCCAGGGGCGGCAATTCGGCCGAGAGCTGGCGTGCCAACTCCGCCAGCTGCTCCACCTCGCGCCGGTAGAGCGCCTCGTACAGCGCCTCCCGGGTGGGGAAGTGGCGGTAGAGCGTGCCGATGCCGACGCCGGCCTGCCGCGCCACGCCCTCCAGCCCTGCTTCCGTGCCGCCCCGGCTGAACACCGCCTTCGCCGCCTCCAGCACGCGCTCGCGGTTGCGGATCGCATCGGCGCGTGGCTTGCGCGGCCGGTTGGGCTGGTCGGTCATGGTCGGCTCCGATCTCCTCTTCAATAAACGGAGTATGCCTCCGTTTAGTCTTGCAGGCGGAGGCGTACTCCGCTTATGCCACTCCGGCAGCCGACCGGACAGGCCCGCCGGCCCGCCCGGAAGCGCCCCCCCATCGGAGGCTCCGCATGAGCTACACGATCACGCTCACCATCAACCGCGTGCCCCGCACCCTCGAGCTGGACGATCCTCGAATCACCCTGCTGGACCTGCTGCGCGAGCGGCTGGACCTTCCCGGCACCAAGAAGGGCTGCGACCGCGGCCAGTGCGGCGCCTGCACCATCCTGCTGGACGGCCGCCGCGTGAATGCCTGCCTGGCGCTGGCCCTCAGCCATGACGGCGCCGAGATCCTGACCATCGAGGGGCTGGCGAAGGGCGAGGCGCTGCACCCGATGCAGCAGGCCTTCATCGCCCATGACGCCTTCCAGTGCGGCTTCTGCACGCCGGGGCAGATCATGAGCGCCATCGGCCTCGTCGGCGAGGGCCAGGCCGGCGACGACCCCGAGCGGGTGCGGGAGGGCATGAGCGGCAATCTCTGCCGCTGCGGCGCCTATCGCGGCATCACCGAGGCGGTGGTGGAGGCGGCGCGGGCCATGGCGGCGGAAGGGCAGGGGAGGGGGGCATGAACCGCTTCGAATATGTGCGGCCGCGCAGCGTGGCCGAGGCCGTCGCCGCCGGCGCGGTTCCGGGCAGCGCCTACCTCGCCGCCGGCACCAACCTGCTCGACCTGATGAAGATCGGCGTCGCGCGGCCGGGCCGGCTGGTCGACCTGAACCACCTGCCGGGCCTTGATGGCATCGAGCACCAGGCGGATGGCGCGGTGCGGATCGGTGCACAGGTGCGCAACGCCGACCTGGCGCATGATCCCGGCTTCCGCCGGCGCTTTCCGGCCGTGGCGGAGGCCCTGCTCTCGGGCGCCTCGGCACAGCTGCGCAACGCGGCGACGGTCGGCGGCAACCTGTTGCAGCGCACCCGTTGCGCCTGGTTCCAGGACACGGCCAGCGCCTGCAACCGGCGCGATCCCGGCAGCGGCTGCGATGCGCGCGGCGGCGAGAACCGGCTGCACGCCGTGCTGGGCTGGAGCGAGCACTGCATCGCCACCCACCCCTCCGATTTCTGCGTGCCGCTGACTGCGCTCGACGCGGTGGTGGAGGTCGAGGGGCCGACGGGCCGGCGCGAGATCGCGCTGTGCGACTTCCACCTTCTGCCCGGCACCACGCCGGAGCGGGAGAGCGTGCTGGCGCCGGGCGAGCTGGTGGTCGCGCTCCGGCTGCCCGCCGAGGCGGCCGGCTTCGCCGCGCATGCCCGCTACGCCAAGCTGCGCGAGCGCACCTCCTACGCCTTCGCCGTGGTCTCGGCCGCCGCGGCCCTGCGGATCGTCGATGGCCGCATCGTCGCGGCGCGGCTGGCGCTCGGCGGCGTCGCGGCGAAGCCGTGGCGGGCGGAGGAAGCGGAGGCGGCCCTGGCCGGCGCCGCGCCGGAGGCCGCGGTCTTCCGCCGCGCGGCGGAAGCCGCCCTGGCGGCGGCGCGGCCCTCGGGCGACTTCAGGTTCAAGATCGAGCTGGCGCGGCGCATCGCCGTCCGCGCCCTCACCCTGGCCGCCGCCGGCACCCCGGAGCGGCTGCCGGCGCTGCCGGCTTCTCCCTTCGCCCCCCTTTCCGGAGGTCGCCATGTCTGAGACACGCCAGATGCGGCATGGCTCCAGCATCGGCCAGCCCGTCACCCGCCGCGACGGCCTGCTGAAGGTCACCGGCCAGGCCCGCTTCGCCGCCGACAACCACCCCGCCGGCCTGCTCCACGCCGTGCTGGCGGTCAGCCGCATCGCGCGCGGCCGGGTGGCGGCGCTCGACCTCCCGGCGGCGCGGGCGCATCCCGGCGTGGTGGAGGTGATGGTCACGGCCAACCGTCCGGCGCTGGCGCTGCACCCGGACGACAAATCCGTGCCCTTCTCCTTCAAGCTGGACCTGCTGCAGGACGACCGCGTGCGCTATGCCGGCCAGCCCATCGCCGTGGTGATCGCGGCGACGCTGGAAGCCGCGACCGAGGCGGCCGCGCTGCTCGCCCCGCGCTACGAGGCCGGGCCTGTGGAGGTCACGCTGGACGCCCCGGGCGGCTATGTGCCGGAGAGCGTCGGCGTGGGCGACCCCGGCGAGATGCGGCACGGCGATGTCGAGGCCGGGTTGCGGGCGGCGGCGCGGCGGATCGAGGCCACCTATGAGACGCCGCTGCAGTTCCACAACGCGATGGAGCCGCATGGCGTCGTCGCCGCCTGGGAGGGCGATGCGCTGTCGCTCGACATGCCGACGCAGGGCCTGGCGCTGACGCGGATGCGCCTGGCCGCGCTGCTCGGCATCCGGGCGGAAGACATCCACATCCGCAGCCCCTTCATCGGCGGCGGCTTCGGGTCGAAGCTGCTGTCCGGGCCGCAGGTGCTGGGCATCCTGGCGGCGCGGCTCGTCGGGCGCCCGGTGAAGCTGGTGCTGACGCGCGCGCAGATGTACGGCCCCGTCACCCACCGTTCGCCGACCCGTCAGACGCTGCGCCTCGGCGCCGCGCGGGATGGCGCGCTGACCGCCATCCACCACCATGTGCGCACCGCGACCAGCCGCCACGACGATTTCCTGGAGCCTTCCGCCGGCGTCAGCCACACGCTCTACGCCGCGCCGGCGATCGCGACGACCAACGAGGCGGTGCGGCTGGACACCGGCACGCCCGGCTTCATGCGCGCGCCCGGCGAGGCGAGCGGCAGCATCGCGCTGGAAAGCGCCATCGACGAGATGGCCCATGCCTGCGGCATGGACCCGCTGGAGTTCCGCCTGCGGAACTATGCCGAGGTGGAGCCGGTCTCCGGCAAGCCCTTCTCCTCCAAGGCGCTGCGCGAATGCTACGCGGAGGGCGCGGCGCGCTTCGGCTGGGCGGGCCGCCCGCTGGCGCCGCGGCAGATGCGCGACGAGGACGGGCTGCTGGTCGGCTGGGGCGTCGGCACGGCAACCTTCCCGGCGATCATGTTCCAGGCCGAGGCGCGGGCCGTGCTGCGGCGGGACGGCACGGGGCTGGTGGAATCCGGCACGCACGACATGGGCCAGGGCGCCTGGACCGCCTTTGCGCAGATCGGCGCCGACAGCCTGGGCCTCGATCTCGACCGGCTGGAGTTCCGCGCCGGGCACTCCGACCTGCCGAATGCCGGCATCGCCGGCGGCTCCGGCCACACCGCGACGGCCGGCGGCGCGATCCATGCGGCGGGCGCGCAGGCCATCGCGCGGCTGACGGAGATCGCCGTGGCGGACCCGCGCTCGCCGCTCTTCGGCGCCGGCAATGTCGGCGTCGTCGCGCGCGGCGGCCGGCTGCTGCGGCGGGACGACGAGAGCCGCGGCGAGGCCTATGCCGACATCCTCGCCCGCGCCGGTCTCGACAGCGTCGAGGGGCGCGGCAGCGCCGCGGCGGACCCGGCCGCGGCGGAGCGCTATGCGATGCACGCGCATGGCGCGGTGTTCGCCGAGGTGAAGGTGGACCCCGAGCTCGGGCAGGTGCGCGCCACGCGCCTCGTCGGCGCCTTCGCGGCCGGCCGCATCATCAACCCCCGGCTGGTGCGCAGCCAGTATTACGGCGGCATGATCTGGGGCCTGTCCTTCGCCCTGCATGAGCGCGCCGCGATGGACCCGCGAACGGGGCGGGTGATGAATGCCGATCTGGCCGAGTACCACGTGCCGGTGAATGCCGACGTCCCATCCGTCGAGGCGATCCTGGTGGAGGAGCAGGACCCGCATGTGAACGCATTGGGCATCAAGGGCGTCGGCGAGATCGGCATCACCGGCACCGCCGGCGCGATCGCCAATGCTATCTGGCACGCGACGGGCACCCGCATCCGGCGGTTCCCTGTCGCCATTGAGGAGCTCGGCCACTAGCGCCGCAGGGTCGCGGGCCTTCAGGCCCGCGCACTGTATTTCAGGCGCCGCGCGCAGCCTGCCGCACGAGGCTCGGCAACAGCCTGGGCTGGCTGAACTCCACCCCCGTCAGCCTGCGGGAGACCTCCCAGAGGCGGATCATCGCGCGGACGTCGAGCGACGCCTCGGGGGGCTTGGCGGCCACCGGATGGCCCCGCGTCTCGCCCAGCCGGCCCGGGCCGTAATAGCCGCCACTCCTGGCCTCGGCGGCCGTCGCCGCGAACAGGGCCGGCAGCGCGCCCTGGGCGGGTGGCTGGAACAGGAACCACAGCAGGGACCGCGCGAGGCCCTGCAGGCTGTACCGGCCCGGCGCATTGTGCAGGAGGTCGGTCCGCGAGATCCCGGGATGCGCGGCGAGGCTCGTCACGCCCCACCCTGCGGCGTTGCTGCGGCGCTGCAGCTCGAAGGCGAACAGCAGGCAGGCGAGCTTGGACTGGCTGTAGGCGCGCATGGGCCGGTAGTCGCGCTCGGCCTGCAGGTCGTCGAAGTCGATCGCGCCACGCCGCGCGGCAATGCTCGAGAGCGTCACCACGCGCGGCGCCGCGCTCCGCCTGAGCAGCGGCAGCAGATGCGCGGTCAGCGCGAAATGGCCGAGATGGTTGGTGCCGAACTGCAGCTCGAAGCCGTCCGCCGTGGTCTGGCGGCGCGGCGGCGTCATCACCCCGGCATTGTTGACGAGGATGTCGATCGCCGCATGGGCGGCGTTGAAGCGCTCGCCGCAGGCGGCGATCGAGGCGAGGTCGGCGAGATCCACCTCCTCGAAGGCCGGGGCGGCATCCGGCACCGCCTGCCTGATCCGCGCGACGGCCTCGGCGCCCCGCGCCGGGTTGCGCCCGGCGATGATCACCCGGATCCCGGCCCGCGCGAGCGCCAGAGCGGTCTCGAAGCCAAGGCCGCCGGTTCCCGTCACCACGGCGGTGCGGCCGCGCTGCGAGGGGATGTCCTTGTTCGTCCAGTGCGTGGTCATGGTTGGTCCTGGCTGGCGTGTCGGGTGCTGTGGTCCGGCGGGCGGTGCCTTGCCATGGCCCTAGGCGGCATGGCCTGGCAGGAGGCTGCGGGTGCGCCGGGTGCCGATCGTCTCGGTGACGGCGAGCGGCAGCGCGCGCAGCCGCCGGCCCGTGGCGGCGTGGATGGCGTTGGCGATGGCGGCCGCGACGGGAACGACGCCGGGCTCCCCCGCGCCGCCGGGCGGCAGGCCGCTCGGCAGGATCTCGACGGTCACGCCCGGGGCGTTGGCGAGACGCTGCAGGGGGAAGTCGTGGAAGTTCGACTCCACCACCGCGCCGGCATCGAGGGTGAGGGCGCTCATCATCGCCGTCGTAGCGCCGAACAGGATGCCGCCTTCCATCTGCGCGGCCACGGCATCGGGGTTGACCACCGTGCCGACATCGGCGGCGCAGAAGACATGGTCGAGCCGGACCTCGCCATCCGCCGCCACGGTGACCTCGGCCACCTGCGCCACCACGCTCTCATAGGCGGCCTCGAGCGCGATGCCGCGCCCGCGCCCGGGCGCCATCGGCCGGCCCCATCCGGCCATCGCCGCGACGCGGTCCAGCACGGCGCGGTGACGGGGGCTCGCGCGCAGCAGGGCGCGCCGGTAGGTCAGCGGGTCCTGGCCCGCCGCCAGGGCGCATTCGTCGATGAAGGATTCAGTGAAGAAGGTGTTGAAGGAATAGCCGTTGGAGCGCCAGACGCCGACCGGCAGGTGGCTCGGCACATGGCGGCTGCGGACGCGCCGGGCGGGAAAGGCGTAGTAGGCCTTCTCCAGCCCTTCCACGGTGAAGCGGTCGCCCACCGGGCTGCCGCCCTGGCCGAATGGCAGGGTGCGGCTGGCCGCGGATTGCTGCACCGCCTGCGCGGCGACCAGCGCGTCATAGGCGGCGGGCAAGCCGTCAGGCCCGAGGGCGGCGCGCAGCCGGGCGGCGGCGTGGCTGCGGAACACGCCGCGGCCGATATCCTCCTCGCGCGACCACATCAGCTTGACCGGGCGCCCGCGGTGCCGCGCCGCCAGGAAGGCGGCCTGCGCCACCACGTCCAGCTCGCCGCGCCGGCCGAAGGCGCCGCCAGTCATGGTGACGTGGCAGGCGACCGAGGCCGGCTCGACGCCAGCCCAGCCGGCGCCGCGGTTGACGCCCCAGCGCATGGTGAGCGGCGATTGCGAGGAGCACCAGGCCTCGGCCGTGCCGTCCTCGCGGATCAGCACGGTCGCGTTCATCGGCTCCATGCAGGCATGGGCGACGAAGGGCACGGTGTAGCTGGCCTCGACCAGTGGCGCCGCGCCGGGGCCGAACGCCGCCTCCACCGCGCCCTCCCGCAGATGCTCATGCGCCCCCTCATCGCCGAGCGCGGCCTGCAGGGCGGCGGCCAGCGTCGCGCTGCTGGCGCGGTCCGCCGCCGTCTCCGTCCAGGCGATGTCGAGCTGCGCGGCGGCCGTCTCGGCCGCCCACCAGGAGGTGGCGACCACCGCGACGCCGCGCCCGTCGATCACGGCCAGGTCGAGGATGCCGGGCCGGGCGCGCACCGCCGCCGCGTTGCGCAGGCGCGCGACGGCCGCGCCGAACACCGGCGCCTGGCGGATTGCCGCGTGCAGCAGGCCGGGCAGCACCACATCGGCGCCGAACACCGGCTCGCCGCGCACCTTGGCCGGCAGGTCGAGGCGGGGCTGCGACCGGCCGATCAGCCGCCAGGCGGAGGCCGGGCGCAGGGCCGGGTCCGGCGGCGGAGTGAATGCCGTGGCATCGCGCGCGAGGGCGCCATAGGCGATGCTGCGGCCCGTGGCGGGGTGGCAGACGAAGCCCTCGGCCGTCGTCAGCGCGCCGGCCGGCACGCCGAGCCGTGCGGCGGCGGCCGCGACCAGCATGTGGCGGGCGGCGGCGCCGGCGCGGCGCATCGTCACCCACAGCCCCATCGTCGAGGTGGAGCCGGCCGTGTTCATCAGCGGCAGCGCGCTGAGCGCGCGGCTCGCCGCCCACATCAGGGGGCCGCGCATCGCCTCGGGGCGGGTGCGGAGCGGCGCGCCGGCATTGGCGTAGACCGGCAGCTGCTCGACCGGGTGCTCGACGCGGATGCGGCCATCGAAGGGGATGTCCAGCTCCTCCGCCACCAGCATGGCGAGGCCGGTGTGGATGCCCTGGCCCATCTCGGTCCGGGGCGCCTGGATCACCACGCGGCCATCCTCCTGGAGGGCGACGAAGGCGTTGAGCACGGCGCGGTCGCCGTCGATATGAGGGTCCGGGCCGTCCATGTCGACGAAGGCAAGGTAGCCGGTGCCGGCGGCGGCGGCGGCCAGGACGGTGCCGCCGAGCGCGGCGCCCCCCAGCAGGGCGGCGCGGCGGGAGAGGAGGCGGGCCATGGCGCGCCCCTCAGCCCTGGCCAGGCGCCGCGGCGGCGCGGTGGATGGCGCGGTGGATGGCGCGGCGGATGCGCGGATAGGTGCCGCAGCGGCAGACATTGTCGATGAAGGCGTCGATCTCGGCATCGGTCGGCCGGGGCGTGCGCGCCAGCAGCGCCGTGGCGGCGATGAGGAAGCCCGGCTGGCAGAAGCCGCATTGCGGCACCTGCTCGTCGATCCAGGCTTGCTGCAGCGCGGAGAGGTCGCCCTCCGGCCCGCCCAGGCCCTCCACCGTCACCACGGCGGCGCCGGCGGCTTCGGCGAGCGGGGTGACGCAGGAGGGCACCGACTGGCCGTCGAGCAGGACGCGGCAGGCGCCGCACTGGGCGACGCCGCAGCCGTATTTCGGGCCGAGCAGGCCCAGCTCCTCGCGCAGCACCCAAAGCAGGGGCTTGTCCGGGGCGGCGTCCACCCGCACGGGGCGGCCATTGACGATGAGGGAGATCATGCTGTCCTCCGGATTCCGTTGTGCTGGCCGCGTGCCGCCGCTCATCCGCGCGGCGCCGCAGGGAGGCCCATGGCGGGCCTGTCCTGCGCCGGTGGGCGGGGCTGGCGCTGGCGGATGCGGTAGACCGAGGCGGGCGGGACATTGGCCAGCGTCCCGCCGAGGCGGATGGCCTTCAGCCCCAGCCGGTCCAGCAGGATGCGCGGGATGGGGCAGGCGGGCCCGTAGGTGAACTGATAGAAGGCGCCGGCCGGATGCATCTTGCCGAAGGCGCCCTCCAGGATGGCGATCACCTTGCGCGGGCTCATGGAGAGCACGGGCAGCCCGCTGACGACGGCGCCGGCGGGGCGGCCGCCGAACAGCTCCACGCCCTGCAGGCGCCGGGCGTCCATCCAGAGGGTGTGGGCCCTGGGATAGCGGCGGCGCAGCGTCACCGCGAATTCTGAGCCGAACTCGACCAGCGCCAGATCCTCCTCGCGCACGCCGCGTGCCAGCAGGGCGCGGGTGAAGGCGCCGGTGCCGGGGCCCAGCTCGATCACCGGGCCGGTCCCGGCGGTGATCTCGGAGGTGATGACCTGCGCCAGCGCCTGCCCCGAGGGCATGACCGCCGCCACGCGCAATGGATCGAGGAGCCAGGCCCGGAAGAAGCTGTAGGTCTCGCTCACGGCGGCGAAGCTCATGGGATGCGGTCCTCGAGGGGAAGCAGGGCAGGGTGCGGCGGGCGGCGGCGCCGGAGGCGCCAGGCGAGCAGGAGGGCGGCGCCCTCCGCCACCAGCAGGATCAGCAGGAGCTGGAGCGCGAGGAGGGAGGCGTTGGCCCCGGCGGAGCGCTGCGCGGCCAGGTAGCCGAGGCCGACGAAGAAGGCGCTCCAGACGATGACGCCCGCCGTGGTGGCCAGGAGGAAGGCGCGAAACCCGTGGCCAAGCAGGCCGGCGATCAGCGGCGCCAGCAGCCGGATGGTTGGCACGAGCTGCGCGGCGAAGGCGATCGCGCCTTGTTGGCGGCGGTAGCCCTGCACCCAGCGGTCCAGCCGTGCGGCGGGCAGGCCGGCCAGACGGGCGCCCCGGTGCAGCAGGGCGAGCGCGCGGGCCTCCCCCAGCGCGGCCGCGAGGCCGTAGGATGCGAGGCATCCGGCCACGCCGCCGGAGGCCACGGCGGAGAGGGCGAGCGGCACCGGCCACAGGCCATCTCCGGCGCCGATGCCGACCGCCACCAGCAGGCCGTAGGAGGGCATGATGGGGACGAGCCGCTCCGACGCGGCGGCGGCGAACAGGCCGGCGAAGCCGAGCGGGGCCGCCCATGCGACGAGGCTGCCGAGCGGATCCATGGTCAGCGGCCACCGGTGCCGGCGGCCGGCAGCGGGGCGGCGAGCGCCGCGCCGCCCGCCTCGCCGGCCGGGCTCCGCGTCTTGCCGGCCTGACGGTGGATCCTGGCGATGTGGCCGTCGCGCCAGCCGGGCCAGATCGGGGGCAGGGGAACCGCCCTGCCGGAGGGGCCTGCAGCGCCGGCAGGGCGGGTCCGGCCGGACGGAGGGCAGGGAAGGGAAGAGGCCAAGGCGGTGCTCCTGGTTGCCAGGAGCGAGACTAGGGAGCCTGTGCTTCCCCATGATGTGCGGTGTTTGACAGCATCCACACCATGTTTCAGCACAGACACAATCAGCATAAAAACCGGTCATAAGCCGCGCCATGCCCGGTGGTAGAAGAGGGACATGACACCGATGCCCCACGTTCTGGTTGTGGACGACGACGAGGACATCCTGATGCTGCTGACGCAGTTCCTTCAGAACCACGCCTGTCGCGTCTCGCTGGCGCGGAGCGGCGCGGAGATGCTGGCGGCGCTGGAGGAGAAGGGCGTGGACGTCATCGTCCTCGACGTCATGCTGCCGGACGAGAGCGGCTTCGAGCTCTGCCGCAAGGTGCGCATGGCCTCGGCCATACCCGTCATCATGCTCACCGCGGTGAGCGACCATTTGGAGCGCGTCGTCGGTCTCGAGATCGGCGCCGACGACTACATCACCAAGCCCTTCAACGCGCGTGAGCTGTTGGCGCGGATCAAGGCCGTGCTGCGCCGCGCGGAGGCCAGCACCGCGCCGAAGCCGGCGGACCCCCATCCCATGCTGAGCTTCGGCCGATGGCGCCTGGATATCAGGCGGCGCGAGCTGCGCCTGGACGACAACACGCTGATCCCGCTCTCGGGCGGTGAGTTCGACCTGCTCCTGGCCTTCGCCGAGAAGCCGCAGCGCGTGCTGACGCGGGACATGCTGATGGACCTGGCGCATGGCGAGAACCACGCCGCCTTCGACCGCAGCATCGACGTGCAGGTCAGCCGCCTCCGCCGCAAGCTCGAGGCCGATCCGAAGAGCCCGGAGCTGATCCGCACGGTGCGCAACGGCGGCTACATCCTCATGGCCCCGGTGACGCGCTCATGATCGCGCGGCTGTGGATGCGGGACACGATCACGCGCCGTTTCGTCCTGACGATCTTCGTCGTCCTGGCGGCGACGGTCGCGATGAACGGGGCCTTCGTCACGCTTTCCGGCGTCTGGGGTCAGCCTTCCTTCGAGAAGAGCGGCCTCCCGGAGGCGGCCGCGGCGACGGTGCGGATCATCGAGTCCCAGCCGCCCGAGCAGCGCGCCGCCCTGGCCCGCTCGGCCGGGACGCGCCTCTACGACGTCGCCTGGCACGCGGCGCCGCTGGTCGAGCCAAGCGCCGCCCAGCAGGACAGCTACATCGCCGGGCGGGACCGGCTGCGGGCGCTGCTCGAGGATCCTTCGCGGGCCATCCTGTTCCTCCACAGCGGGCATCCCGCCATCGAGGGAGGTGCCCTGGCCGCGGAGTTCATGCGGCGCGGCCAGCTTTATTTCGTGAGTGTCGCGCTGCGAGACGGCAGCTGGATCACCTTCTCCGCCGCCGAGCGGAGCTGGGGCATCGCCACTCCGCTGCGCGGCGTGCTGATCGTCCTGTTCGCCGCCGCCTCGATCCTGGGCTGCTCGGCCGCGGCCGCCTGCTCCCTGGCCTCTCCCGTGGCGCAGCTGGCCGGGGCAGTCCGCCGCTTCGGCGTCGATCCACGGGCGCCGGACATTCCCGTGAGCGGCCCGGTCGAAATCCGCGAGACGATCGTCGCCTTCAATGCCATGCAGGGGCAGATCCGGCGCTTCGTCGAGGACCGCACCACCATGCTGGCCGCGATCTCGCACGACCTGCGCACGCCGCTGACGCGCATGCGGCTGCGCGCCGAGTTCATCGGCGATGCCGTGCAGCAGCAGAAGCTGTTCCGCGATGTCGACGAAATGCGCAACATGGTGGATTCGGCCCTGTCGTTCTTTCGCGACGATGCCGGGCAGGAACCGGCGACGAGCTTCGACCTGCCCGAACTCATCAAGACCATCATCGACGACTATGGCGACCAGGGCATTCGCATCGACTACACGGGACCGCACCACGCGCGGTGGACAGGCCGGCCCCGCGCGCTGCGGCGGGTGTTCGAGAACCTCATCGAGAATGCCCTGAAACACGCGACGCCGCCTGCCATCGCGCTGCGGATCACAGATCGCGGGGCCGAGCTGACGGTGCGCGACCGGGGGCCGGGCGTCGATCCGGACAAGCTGGAGCAGGTGTTCATGCCCTTCCACCGGCTCAGCAAGGCCCGCAATCCCTCGACCGGCGGCATGGGGCTGGGCCTGACCTCGGCCCGCAGCATCATCCGCGCCCATGGCGGCGACCTCACGCTGCGCAACCTTGCCGCCGGCGGCCTCGAGGCGATTGTCGCGCTGCCCGGCCTGTCCTTCGAGGAAGCCTGAGGCGGCGTGGGCGAGCCCGGCCGGCGAGGGCGCTGGCTTCAGCAGAGACCCGGGAATTACAGTGCCCGGAAGAACCGCAACCCGGGTGGAGCAGTGCAGCGGGCCAGGATCACCATGTGCACATCGCCACCACGGAGCACGGCCACGGACCGTGCGGCGGACCCGGGGTGGAGGCGCTGAGCGACGCCGAGCTCGAGGACTGGCTGTCGAGCGGATACGGCGACGCGCAGCACGCTATCGGTCCGTGCCGCATGGGCGCCACTGACGGTCCACGCATGATGGTGGACACGGAGTGCCGCGTGTTGGGCTGCACAGGCCCATGCCTGGCCGACGCCTCCATTATGCCGGAGGTGCCAACCGCGAGCACCCGCCCGACACCCGTGGCGATCGCCGAGCGCATGGCCGGCAGGCCGGGAGCGGCGGCATGAGCGGCGTCATCGCGAAGAACCTGGCCCTTGCAAGCGCCGCTCGAATCAGCAGCATTGGGGCCAACGGTGAAAGCCGCGTATCGTGGCTGACCCGCAGCCCTTGAAGGAGGCTTTCATGCGTCGTCGTTCACTGCTGCAGGGGATGGCCATCTCCACCGCCGCCCTTGCCGCTCCGGCCCTGGCGCAGGGGCAGTCCCGCACCCTGCGCTTCATCCCGCAGATCGACCTTGCCTTCCTCGACCCGCATTGGACCACGGCCAATGTGACGCGCAACCACGGCTTCATGGTGTTCGACACCCTCTACGGGCTGGACCCGAACGATGTGCCCTATCCGCAGATGGCGGAAGGCCATGTGGTGGAGGATGACGGCCGGCGCTGGACCATCCGCCTGCGCGAGGGGCTGCTGTTCCACGACGGCACGCCGGTGCTGGCGCGGGACTGCGTGGCGAGCATCCGCCGCTGGGGCGCGCGCGATGCCTTCGGCGGCGCCCTGATGCGGGTGAGCGAGGAAATTACCGCCCCCGACGACCGCACCATCGTCTTCCGCCTGAGGAAGCCCTTCCCCCTGCTGGCGGACGCGCTGGCCAAAACCACGGCCATGATGCCGGCCATCATGCCGGAGCGGATCGCGCGCACCGACCCTGGCACACAGATCACCGAGATCATCGGCAGCGGCCCCTTCCGCTATGTGCAGGAGGAACGGCTGCAGGGCGCGCGCAATGTCTATGCCCGCTTCGACGGCTACCGGCCGCGGGAGGACGGGCCAGCGCTCGGCACCGCCGGACCCAAGGTCGCGCATTACGACCGCGTGGTCTGGACCACCATACCGGATGCCTCGACCGCCGCCGGCGCGCTGATGACGGGCGAGCATGACTGGTGGGAGCAGGTGGCGCACGACCTGAAGCCCATGCTGGCGCGCAGCCGCAGCATCCGGCTGCGGGTGCAGGAGGAGACGGGCACCCTCGGCATGCTGCGGCCGAACTGCACCCAGGCCCCCTTCAACAACCCGGCCATCCGCCGTGCCCTCATGGGTGCCATCGACCAGGCCGCCTACATGCAGGCCATCGTCGGCAACGACAGCGCCAGCTACCACGTGCCCACCGGCTTCTTCTGCCCCGGCACGCCGATGGCCAGCGAGGTCGGGCTCGACCCGCTCCGCAAGCCGCTCAGCGACGAGGCGGTGAAGCGTGACATCCTCGCCGCCGGCTACAACGGCGAGAAGGTCGTGCTGCTGGTGCCGACCGACTACGTGACGATCAAGGCGCTGGGCGATGTCGCGGCCGACATGTTGCGGCGGGTCGGCGTCAACGTCGATTACGTCGCGACCGACTGGGGCTCGATGCTGCAGCGCCGGAACAACCGTGGCCCGGTGGAGGCCGGCGGCTGGAGCCTGTTCGCCACAAGCTGGACGGGAACCGACCTGCTCAACCCGGCGACGCATGTGGGCGTGCGTGGCAATGGCACGGCAGGCTATGCCGGCTGGTACGAGAGTGCCCGGCTGGAGGGCCTCTACAACGACTGGTTCGATGCGCCGGACCTTGCGGGCCGCCAGGCCGTCTGCCGGGACATCCAGCGCGTGTGCATGGAGGAAGTGCCCTACTACCCCCTCGGCCAGTTCAAGCAGCAGACCGCGACGCGCGGGTTGCAGGGCTTGCAATCCGGCTTCACCAAGTTCTGGGGCGTGCAGCCAGGCTGACCCGGCGGTGCCGGGGATCCCTGCACCCACCGCCTAAGGCATTGAATCCCTGGTGCTTGGCGGCTGCTGCCGTGGGGTGCTTCGCTCGCCGTGGCCGATGCACGGGGAGCGAGGCAGGGGCGGGCGCAGACCGGATAGGCAGATCTCCCGGATGCCCTTGCCGGGTGCCGACGAGAGCGCTGCGCGGATACCGGTGTTGATGCATGATCGTGACGGCCTTAACAACGGCTCGAGGACGTGACATTGCGCGCGCCACTGGGAGAACTGCCATGACTGCGATCACGACGGCCCCGGCCAAGGCCGGCGAGGTTCAGCTTGACCGCGACATCTTCCTGCGGCGCCTCCTGCGTGAGCTGGCGGGCACGCTGCAGGAGATCGTCGGCCTCGAGGAGGCTTCCGGCTACATCAGTGTCGTCGGTGCCGCCATGGGAGAGCACATCGACGCGGAGTACCGCCGCGCCCTCGCCGTCGAGCGCCTCTCTCGCACGCAGGTGGCCGCGGTGCTGGTCGACCTCAAGCAGCGCATCCGCGGCGATTTCTTCGTCATCGAGGAGTCGGAGGACCGCCTGGTGCTCGGCAACCGCGCCTGCCCCTTTGGCGACTTCGTCCTGGGCCGCCCCTCGCTCTGCATGATGACATCGAACGTCTTCGGTTCCATCGCAGCGGAGAATTTGGGCTATGCCGGAGTCGAGCTCGAGCGCACCATTGCCCAGGGCCATGCCGGGTGCCGGGTGGTCGTCCACCTCCGGCCCTCCGCGCAGGCCCTGCCGGGTCTCCGCGAGTATTTCCGCCGTGACCATGCCAGCGCCTGACGAGGGCGCCGCGCGCGCCCTGCAGGCCCTGTCTGAGCCGGCGCTCCTCGTCGGCACACCAGGGCGGATCTTCTTCGCCAACCGCGCAGCCCTCGCGCGCCTGGGCCCAGGCGTCCAGGCCGGTGGGGATCTTCTTGTGCTCTGCCCCGGCGCCGAGGCCGGGTCGGCCCTCCGGCATTACCTGCTCCGCTGCTCCGGGTCGCGAAGCGCCCTCCCCGGCGCGGCGGATCTGCGAGACTCGGCTGGGCAGATGGTGCGCTTCCGGTGCGAGGCCGGGCTGCTGATTCCTGCCGAGGAGGGCGAGACGCCGCTCCTGCTCCTGCGCCTCTCGGAGGCGGACAGGCGCTTCTCCGTGCTCACGCGCAAGATCCGCGAGCTCAATGAGGAGATCATGGAGCGCCGCCGCGCGCAGATCCTGCTTGAACAGGCACTCGGCGAGCGTGACCTGCTGTTGCGGGAACTGCACCACCGGGTGAAAAACAACATCCACATGCTCTCGGGCATGCTCTCGGCAGCGCGGCGCGAGGCCGGCGCGCCGGAGGCGGCTGCGGCGCTGGAGGAGGCCTCTCGCCGACTGGCGGCTGTCGGGGCGGTGCACCAGATGCTCTACCAGGGCTCGAACTTCCAAGGCGTGCCTGGGAAAGAGTTCGTCGCAAAGATCGCCACTATGGTGGCAGAGGCATCGGGCACGCGTGGGTGCCTGGTGGTCGAGGCGGAGCCGGTCGGGATCGGGAACGACGCAGCCATTCCCCTCGCGCTTGTCCTGAACGAACTCGTGGCGAACGCAGTCAAGCACGGGGCCCGCACCAATGGCACGCCGGGCCGGATCTGGGTCGGCCTGTCCGCAGCGCCCGATGACAGTGTCGAACTCTGGGTCGAGGACGAGGGGCCAGGCTTCGAGCCGGCCGCCGGCGTGGTCAGGCGGGCTTCCGGCCTCGGCCTGGTACGCGGCCTCGCGCGTCAGATCGGCGGGACCTTCTCGGTTGGGCGTAGCCGGGCTGGGGGTGCGCGCTGCGTGGTACGCTTCCAAGGCCAGTCCGCGTCGGCGGCGGAAGGCAAGGCATGACCGCGCTGACATGGCACGCCGCGTCTGCCTCCAGGCGCTGCCTTCCGGGCCTGCCTTCCGCCAGATGGCCATCCCCGCTTCACGTGCAGGACGAGGGCTGCCTGGGGGCGGGCGCGCCGTCCCGTGGCCGGGTGCTGGTGGTGGAGGACGAGTACTTCGTCGCGCTCTACGCCGAGGATGCACTGGCCTCCGCCGGCTTTGAGGTGGTCGGGGTCGCGGCAACGGCCGAGGAGGCGGTGGAGATCGCCCGGGCCGAGCGCCCCGACCTCGTGCTGATGGATATTCGACTGACGGGCGCGCGCGACGGAATCTCCGCTGCGGCGGAGATCCGCAGCAGCCTCGGCATCCCCAGCCTGTTCGCGACGGCACACTCCGATGCAGCCACCCGGGCCCGAGGCGAGGGGGCAGCGGCACCCCTCGGCTGGCTGACAAAGCCCTATACGCCAACCGAGATCGCCGCGGCCGTTGCTGCAGCGTTGACCAAGCTGCGTGGGTAGGATGGCGAGGACACCTGATCCGGTTCTGTTTCGAGCGCCGGATCAGAGCCTGCAAGGATCTGAGGCGCGATGCATTGTTCAGGACCTTCTTCCGTTTGATCCACAATGGACTGAAAGACTGAAGTGCCCCTCATTCAACGGCACAGCCGGCCGAGTTGGATGATCGGCTGGTAGGATCTACTGACCTTTGTAAACTGACGGTGCATTTCCCAAATGGACATTCCATCGCTCACCGCGCCCGAAGATGGCGGTTGAGCTTGGGAGGCAGCCTCTGCCCGCTGATGACCAGGGCCGGAGTGGGCCAGCCCGAGGCCCCATTGCTGGCATGAATGGCCGCATGGAGATCGGGTGAGACAACCAAGATTTCGCGGGGATCATTGGCCCTGTTCCGTGTCAGCCATTCGGACGCCTCAGACAACCTCGCGGCTGGGGCGCCGGGCTGATTCACTGGCCTTGGTCAGCGGAGGCAGTGGCAATGGCGGGGCAACTCGGCCTCTTCGACCCGGATGAGCGGTATGCAGCCCTTCCGCAGCCGGCGATCCGCTGGAGCGCCTCCCGGCCGTGGTCGATTTCGAGATCTTCTGTCCTGTTGGACTGGCCCCAATTCGACCTGACACCGCGCATAGCGGCGGGGACCTCAGTCTGTGCTGAGGCATACGCCTATGCCGATGGACCCGCTTTGCGTCAAAGTCCTCACCGGCCGGGAGCGCCGATGCTGCCACAGTGCCGATCAGAAGCTCCGGCTGGTTGTGGGCGCCATGGAGCCAGACATGACGGCCTTGGCCGTGGCCCGGATGCACG
Source organism: Teichococcus aestuarii (assembly GCF_042651065.1). Taxonomy (NCBI): domain Bacteria; kingdom Pseudomonadati; phylum Pseudomonadota; class Alphaproteobacteria; order Acetobacterales; family Roseomonadaceae; genus Roseomonas; species Teichococcus aestuarii. The sequence goes on along the minus strand of NZ_JBHSCH010000008.1, from coordinate 60,998 downwards.
GGGTTCCGCCCAGCCTGCTGTTGGATTGGAGGCGGCGCATGGCCGAGGGCGGCAAGGCAGCGGGCGGATGACGAGGTAAAGGCCGCCTACGCGAGCTGGTTTGCTGATGCCGAACCGACCCATGGCCACTGCGGAACCATGGCCCTGTTGAACCGGGCGAGGCGGGCCTCCGGGGCGGAGCCCCTGAACCACGAAATATGCGCGCGTGATCCGGTGTTCTCCGGCGGCGGGCATATGGGTGAAGGTGCCTTGATCCTCCGCCATTCAAGCGGCGTGCGCGCTTGCAGGCCCTCTGCCAGGCAGCGAGGGCGCAAGCTCGCGGGGAGGATTCTCCGCCCTGCATGCGCCGAATTCGCCGGCGATGGACAGAATTACCAACCGGAGGGTTCCTCGCCGGTTCTTCTGACATCCCAGCGCGATTCCGAAGAAGGACCCCCGTGAAATGCCAGGACCAACACCGACGGTGCCGCCGCCAAGGCCGGTCGGCCTCAATACTTCTCTCATGCGCAACATCCAGGTCCTGGAGGATCGGCGCCGCCAGGAGGCCGCATCGGCGAGCCGGGAGGAGCGGGTTGCCGGGGCCATCACCCGCTTCACCGGCAGCATGACGTTCGTCTACATCCACCTGGCCTTCTACGGCACCTGGATCCTGGTCAATCTTGGCCTGGTCCCGGGCGTGCCCAAATTCGACCCGTCCTTCGTGGTGCTGGCGATGGAGGCTTCGGTCGAGGCCATCTTTCTCTCCACCTTTGTGCTCATCAGCCAGAACCGCATGGCCGCCGCAGCCGACAAGCGGGCCGATCTGGACCTTCAGATCAGCCTGTTGGCGGAGCATGAACTGACCAAGCTATCGGAACTCGTGGCCGAGATCGCCAGGCGCATGGACATCCGCACTCAGGCCGACCCGGAACTGAAGGAGGTGCAGCAGGACATCGCGCCAGAAGCCGTGCTGGATGAGATCGAGGCGCGGCAACGGAAAGACTGAATGGCCGGGACGGAAGAGGGGTGTTCGCCACGCGATGAGGAGGGCCTTCGGCGGCCATCCGGAAGATGATGAGCCTCGACCAGCGAGCCTGCCGGGCTGCGAACGGCAGGTGCCGCAACATGGCCTGCGGAGCCGGATAGAAAATGCGGCAACATGAGGCGGTAGCAGCCACTCCTGCTGCCCGTGTGCCTGATAACCTTTGATTATCGTGTCTTAGGGCCGAACGCCATAAACGGCCTCCTTTTGGCGGACGGGGTGAGACCTTTTCTGCGTGTATGCCCTGCGGCACAAACTCTCCTTGAACGGGGATGCAGGTGCGCGTGGAGTCTGGATTTTGATTCCATCTTGCTCGGGTTTGACCGAAGCCTGTCTTTATCAGCGTGCTATTCGCCTCAGAATGATAATTATGACAACTTACGAGCAAGACATACCAAAATGATCCCGTCAGACGCAGCCTTGCAGGTCTGCCGGTGAGATCTCTCGGCGAAGATGGGAATCGGCATGGCAAGGCCGCTTTTCGCCGGCAGCTACCGGTTCCATCGGTTCCAGCTGAACACGCAGCGCGGCATGGCCATTGTTCACCTGCTCGCCACCTTGCGTCGGAACGGACCGCCCCGGATGCCGCTCCCGCTGCCTGAGGCGCCGCCGAACCTCGGGAGAAGTCGTCGGGCGGCGCGGCATGGCATCAGTCCAGCCGTGGGCGGCGCCGGTGCCAGTCCGTATCGCGCTGGAAGGCGTCGGCCGCCTGCATGACGCGCGCTTCGGCGAAGGGACGGCCTGCGAGTTGCAGCCCCACCGGCGCGCCCCTGTCATCGAAGCCACAGGGGATGCTGATGGCCGGCAGGCCCAGATAGTTGAAGGGCCGGGTGTTGCGCGAGATGGCACCGAAGCGGCTTATGGCCTCCGGGTCGCCGCTATCGATATCGGTCTCCGCCAGGCTTGGCAGGGCGCCCGGGATGGTCGGGCTGGCCAGCAGGTCCACCGCGCCGAAGGCCGCCCCAAAAGCTGCCTGGGCGAAGCCGCGCAGCACCGGGCCACGGCGGGAGAGCGCCTCCAGGTAGTAGGCCGCCGGCACCGCATAGCCGGGAAAGAGCCGGCCGCTGATATGCGCGGCGAAGTCGCCCGGGCGGTCGCGCATCCAGGTGGCATGGATGGTGGCGGCCTCGGCGCGGCTGACCACGGCGCCATAGGTCAGCACCTCCTGCATCATGGCCAGTTCCACCGGCACCACCATGGCGCCGCGCCCGCGCAGCACATCGAGCGCCGTCTCGAAGGCGCGCAGCACGTCGGCATCCACCGCCTCCAGGAACCATTCCCGCGCCACGCCGATGCGCAGGCCGCGCAGATCGCCATCCAGCGCCGCCTCGTAATCCGGCACCGGCTCGCGCGCGCTGGTGGGGTCCTTCGGGTCGTGCCCGGCCATCACCGTCATCACCCGGGCGCAGTCGCGCGCGGTGCGGGTCAGGGGCCCGGCATTGTCGCAGGAGAAGGAGAGCGGCATCACGCCGTGGCGGCTGAGCCGCGTCTGCGTCGGCTTCAGCCCGGTCACGCCGCAGGCCGAGGCGGGCAGGCGGATGGAGCCGCCGGTGTCCGAGCCCAGCGCCATGAAGGCGAAGCCCGCCGCCACGGCGGCGCCCGAGCCGGAGGAGGAGCCGCCGGTGATGCGGCCGCGCACCCACGGGTTCTGGCAATCGCCGAAATGGCGGTTGTGGCCGGTCGGATTCTGCGCGAACTCGGCCATGTTCAGCCCGCCCAGGGTCAGCGCGCCGGCCTCCTCCAGCCGGCTGATCAGGGTGGCCGTGTAGGTGGGGCGGAAGTCGCGGCGGATGGCCGAGCCGCAGCTGCAGGGCTTGCCGGCCTGGTAGTACATGTCCTTGTGCGCCATCGGCACGCCGTGCAGTGGCCCGAGCGCCTCGCCGCGCGCCCGCCGGCGGTCGGCGGCCGCGGCCGCCTCCAGCGCCGCCGCCTCGTCCAGCCAGATGACGCTGTTCAGCGCCGCGTCGTGGCGGCGGATGCGCGCCAGGCAGGCCTCCGTCAGCGCCAGCGCAGTCACCTCGCCCCGCACCAGGGCATCGGCCGCTTCGACGAGGGAGAGGGTGGCGAGGTCGTCCTGCTGGGCGAGGGCGGCGTCCTGGGGCATCAGCCGGGCTCCTTGCAGTCGCGAAGGGCGGCCTCGAAATCCGCCGGCTCGTCCTCGAAGCGCAGGCCGCCGCGCAGCGCCTCGAACTCGGCGATCAGCTTCAGCAGCTCGGCGGTCATCTGCCGCGCCGTCTCGTTCGGGCTGGCGATGCCGGACCAGCGGCGGGCAGCCTCCCCTGCCTGGGTGATGAAAACCTCGTCCATGGGCCCTGCCTCCGCGGAAGGGCGGCGCCTGCCGCCGCGATGCCCCGGCATTAATGGCGTATCCTTCCGCCCCCGCAAGAGGCGGCGCGCAACCCCGCCGGACCCCGCCGTATTCTCTCCCCATGTCGTTCCGGACCGCCCCGCCCGCCGGGGCCGCCGCTTCCGGGCACGGCCGATCTGCGCCATCATGCGGGGGCCATTCTTCCGCCCCGTGCCGGCGCCAGAACCAAGAGGATGACGCGCTCATGAAAGCCGCCAGCGTACTCGAGACCATCGGCCGGACGCCGCATATCCGCCTGGGCCGCCTCTTCCCCGAGGCCGAGGTCTGGGTGAAGTCCGAACGCAGCAACCCCGGCGGCTCGGTGAAGGACCGCATCGCGCTGGCCATGGTGGAGGCGGCGGAGGCCGATGGCCGCCTCGCCCCCGGCGGCACCATCATCGAGCCGACCTCCGGCAACACCGGCATCGGCCTGGCCATGGTGGCGGCGGTGAAGGGCTACCGGCTGGTGCTGGTGATGCCGGATTCCATGTCGGTCGAGCGGCGCCGGCTGATGCAGGCCTATGGCGCCGAGTTCGTGCTGACCCCGCGCGAGCAGGGCATGAAGGGCGCCATCGCCCGCGCCCAGGCGCTGCAGGCCGAGACCCCCGGCGCCTGGATCCCGCAGCAATTCGAGAACCCGGCCAATATCGAGGTGCATGTCCGCACCACCGCGCAGGAGATCCTGGCCGACTTCCCCGAGGGGCTGGACGCGCTGATCACCGGCGTCGGCACGGGCGGGCACCTCACCGGCTGCGCGCGGGTGCTGAAGGCGGCCTGGCCGCAGCTCAAGGTCTTCGCGGTGGAGCCGGCGCAGTCGCCGGTCATCTCGGGCGGCGCGCCGGCGCCGCACCCGATCCAGGGCATCGGCGCCGGCTTCGTGCCCGCCAACCTGGACACCGCCGTGCTGGACGGCGTGATCCAGGTGGAGGCGGAAGCGGCGCGCGAGCAGGCGCGGCGCTCGGCCCGGCTGGAGGGGCTGCTGGTCGGCATCTCCTCCGGCGCCACGCTGGCCGCCATCGCCGCCAAGCTGCCGGAGCTGCCGCAGGGCGCCCGCGTGCTCGGCTTCAACTACGACACGGGCGAGCGCTACCTCTCGGTGCCGGACTTCCTGCCGGGCTGAGCATGGCGCGGCGGCCAGTGCCTGGACGGGCCGGGCTCAGAAGGGCCGGGCTCAGACGTGCTGGCCGCCATTGATGTGGATCTCCGCCCCGTTCACGTAGGAGGAGGCGGGGGAGCAGAGGAAGAGGATGGTGTTGGCCACCTCTTCCGCGCTGCCCAGGCGGCGCATCGGGATCTGCCGCTCGACGATCTCCTCCGTGCCGGGGGAGAGGATGGCGGTGTCGATCTCGCCGGGGGCGATGGCGTTCACCCGCACGCCATGCGCGCCGAACTCGAAGGCCAGCTCCCGCGTCAGCGCCGCCAGCGCTGCCTTGGAGCAGGCATAGGCCGCGCCCGCGAAGGGATGCACGCGCGAGCCGACGATGGAGGTGACGTTCACCACGCTGCCATGCGCCGCGCTCAGCTCCCGGAACAGGCCGCGCGCCAGCAGGGCGGTGGAGATCAGGTTGACGTTGAACACCGTCATCCAGGTGGCGTAGTCGGTGTCCAGCGCGCCGAGGCGGCTGCCGCCCGCGCCCTTGGGCGAGATGCCGGCGTTGTTGACCAGCGCGTGCAGCTCGCCCTGCGGCAGGCGTTCCCGCACCTCCTCCACCAGCCGCTCCACCGCGGCGGGGTCGGACAGGTCGGCCTGGATGTGGCTCTCCCGCGCTTCCGGCCAGCGGCACTCCTCCGAGAAGGGCTGGCGGGAGACGGTGAGGATGCGCCACCCCTCCGCCTGGAAGCGCTTCACCGTGGCATGGCCGATGCCCCGGCTGGCCCCGGTGAGCAACATGATCTTGCGGCGGCTGGACATCGGGCGGCTTCCCCTGGCGGATGCGGTGCCGCAAGCTCTCCGCCCTTCCGCGGCGGGAGGCAAGCCCCCCGCCGCCCGCGCCTCAGCCGGCGAAGCGCGGCTCGGGGATGGCGCGCACGCCGGGCAGGCGGAACAGTGCCACGCGGCCGCCCTCCGGGTCCGTCTCCAGGTCGGCGCCGCCGCGGCTGAGCGAGGTGACGAGCATGGTCTGCCCGTCCGCCCCGCCCAGCGCGCACATGGCGGGCTTCTTCATCGGCACGCGGACGATGCGGTCCAGAACGCCGTCCGGCGTGAAGCGCTTGATGCAGCCCTCGTCCAGCGCGCAGCTCCAGTAGCCACCCTCGGCATCGACCGTGGCGCCGTCCGGCCGCCCGACCATGCCGCGCATGTCGACGAAGACGCGGCGGTTGGAGAGGGCGCCCGTCTCCGTGTCGTAGTCGAGGGCCCAGACCATGCGCTCCGTCGGGTGGGTGCCGGAGGCGTAGAAGGTGCGGCCATCCGGGCTGAAGGCGGAGCCATTGGGCACGATCAGCCCGCCCAGCCCGGCCTCCTCCAGCCCGCCCTCGCTGGTGAGGCGGTACCAGCGGCCGGAGGGATCGGCGAGCGAGATGTCGCCCACCATGGTGGAGGCGAGGAAGCGGCCCTGCCGGTCGCAGCGCCCGTCGTTGAAGCGCATCCCCTCGCGCGGGTGGGCGACGCTGGCGAGGCGGGTCATCACCGCCTCCTCCGCACCCTCCGCATCCGGCAGCTCCACCGCGAAGAGGCCGCTCTGGCAGGCGCAGACCAGGGAGGGGTTGGGGCCGGGCTGCGCGCCATCCGGCCGCAGGGCCAGGCAGCCCGCCACCTCGGCCAGGCGCCAGCTGCGCAGCGCGCCGCTCTCCGGGTCCAGCCGGTAGAGGATGCGGTTGGGGATGTCGGTCCAGTACCAGCGGCCGCGCGTGGCGTCCCAGACGGGGCTCTCGCCGGTGCCGTTGCGGAGGCCCGGCAGCAGCGCCTCGGGGCCGATTTCCAGGATATCGACGGTCATGCTCATTCCTTGCCTGCGGCGGTGGCCGGCAGCGCCTCCGGCGTGCCGCCCGGCCCGCCGCCCTTGCGGCGGCGGAGCAGCGGCAGCAGCAGCGTCACCGCCGCCAGCGCCAGCAGCGCCACGGTGATCGGCCGCGTCCAGAGGAAGTCGTAGCTGCCATTGGAGAGGGAGAGGGCGCGGCGGAAGCTGGCCTCGGCCATCGGCCCCATGATCAGCGCCAGCACCACCGGCGAGGCGGGGAAGCCCCAGCGCTGCATGAAATAGCCGACGACGCCTGCCGCCAGCATGATGCCGATGTCGAAGACGCTGTTGTTGATGGCATAGGCGCCGACGACGCAGAGCAGCAGCACCAGCGGCATCAGCACCGAGCGCGGCATCATCAGCACGCGGCCGATGAAGCGCAGCGAGCCGAGGCCGAGCGCCAGCAGCACCAGGTAGCAGAACAGCATGCCGGCCAGCAGGGTGAAGACCAGCTCGGCATGGTCGGTGAAGAGCAGCGGGCCGGGCTGCAGCCCCTGCACCACCAGCGCGCCCATCATCACGGCGGTGACGGCGTCGCCCGGGATGCCGAGCGTCATCATCGTCATCAGCGCGCCGCCGGTGCAGGCATTGCCGCCGGCCTCGCAGGCGGAGATGGCGGCGATCTCGCCCTTGCCGAAATTCTCCGGCGTGCGGCTGAAGCGGCGCGCCTCGTTGTAGCTGACATAGGCCGCGATGTCGGCGCCGGCGCCAGGGATCGCGCCGATGAAGGCGCCAAGGCCGCTCGAGCGCAGCAGCGTGCCGGTCAGGCCGCGCAGCTGCGGCCAGCTCGGCAGCAGCCGGCCGATCTGCGCCATGGCGCGGGCGCGCAGCTCGCCCTCCTCCATCGACTTGAACACCTCGGCCGCGGCGAAGAGGCCGATCATCACCGGGATGAAGGGGACGGTGAACAGCTCCGTGTAGCCGGCGGTGAAGCGCGGGAAGCCGCCCATCGGATCCAGCCCGATGCTGGCCACCAGCAGCCCGGCGAAGCCCGCGATCAGCCCCTTCACCAGGGAATCACCCGAGATGCTGGCGATGATGGAGAGGCCGAACACGGCGAGCGCGAAGGTTTCCGAGGCGCTGAACTTCAGCGCGAAGCCGGCCAGGATGGGGGCCAGGAAGATCAGGATCAGCACGCTGAGCGTGCCGCCGATGAAGGAGGAGATGGTGGCGACGCCGAGCGCCAGCCCCGCCTGCCCCTTCTGCGCCAGGGCGTAGCCGTCGATCGCCGTGGCCGCCGCCGCCGGGGTGCCGGGGATGCGCAGCAGGATGGCGGGGATGGAGCCGCCATAGATGCCGCCGAAGAACACGCCCGAGATCATCAGCAGGCCGGAGACCGGGTCCATGCTGAAGGTGAAGGGCAGCAGGATGGCGACGCCCATCGTCGCCGTCAGCCCCGGCAGGGCGCCGATGACGATGCCGGCCGCAACGCCGAAGATGGAGAGCAGGATGGCCGTCGGGTGGGTGGCGAGGGTCTGCACGCCCCCCCACAGCAGGTGCAGGTTGTCCATGGACAGATGGTTCCCGGGCGGTGCGTGGGGGTGCCGCTATTCGAACAGGCTGCCGGGCGGCAGCGGGACGTTCAGGCCGTAGTCGAACAGGATGTAGATGGCGGCGGTGATGGCCAGGGCCAGCACCGGGTTCCACACCAGGCTGCGCTGGCCCATCAGCGCCATCAGCCCGGCCAGCAGCACGAAGGCCGTGGGGAAGTAGCCGACCGTGCCGATCGCCAGCAGCGCGCCCAGCATCAGCAGCATGCCGAGGGCGACGCGGCCGTAATGCCGCCGCTCCGGCGCGGCCACCTCGGCCACCGGCTGCCGCAGCGTCTGCGCCAGCAGGATGCCGAGCAGCCCCAGCAGCCCCGTGGCGTAGAGGATGGGGAAGCGCGCGGGGCCGACGTCGTTGGGATCGGGCGAGGCGGGGAAGCCCAGCGCGGTGACGATCACGCCGACGGCCACGGCGCCCACCAGCGCCACGATGACGAGATGCGCCAGCCGGTCGGCCCGGCTCTGGACGGCGGCGCCGTCCTGCGGGGCGGTTTGGTCGCTCATGGGTAACCCTCCTGGGAACGCCGCCCGTGCCGGCAGGGCCGGCGCGGGCGGCGCCGCCTTCAGCGCGCGAGGCCGATGCGGGTCATCAGGGCCTTGAAGGTGGCGTCCTCCGCCTTGACCTGCTCGGCGAATTGCGGGCCGTCGAGATAGGCCCAGGTGAGGTTCAGCTTCTTCAGCGTGTCGCGGAAGGCCTGCTCCTCGGCGGTGCGGCGCGCCACCTGGCGCAGCGTCTCCACCACCTCCGCCGGCGTGCGCTTCGGCACGAAGATGCCGCGCCATGTGCCGATGGCGAGGTCCGTGCCGCTCTCGCGGAAGGTCGGCACGTCCGGGAAGGCCTCCAGCCGCTGCTCGGCCATCACGCCGAGGATGCGCATCTGGCCTGCCTGCACCTGCGCCGAGACCTCCGCCGGGCTGACCGCGACCGCCTCGATATGGCCGCCGAGCAGCGCCGTCACCGCCGGGGCCGCGCCCTCATAGGGGATGTTGTTGAAGCGGAGGCCGAGCTTGTCGGCCAGCGCCTCGGTGGCCAGGTGCCAGATGGCGCCGGTGCCGGAATTGCCGACGCGGATCTTGCCCGGGTTGGCCTTGGCGTGTTCCAGATACTCGCCCAGGGTCTTCCAGGGGGCGTCGGCCTTCACCGTCACCGCGCTGGGCTCGGCGTTCAGCCGGGCGACGGGCAGGAAGTCGTCGGCCGAGAAGCGGACCAGCCCCATATGCGGCAGCATCGCCAGCTCGACGGTGCCGAGGCCGATCTTGTAGCCATCCGGCCGCGCCGCCATGATTTCCGACAGGCCCACCGCGCCGCCGCCGCCGGTGCGGTTCACCACGCCGATGCCGCGCTCCAGATGCGCCTTGGCGGCATCGGCGAAGGCGCGCGCCACGAGGTCGGTGCCGCCGCCGGGGGCGAAGGGCACGATCAGCTCGACCGGGCGGCGCGGGTAACCCTGGGCCAGGGCGGGGCCGGCCGGCAGGATGGCGGCGGCGCCGAGGCCGGCCAGCAGCTTGAGCTTGGAGCGGTGGGTCAGTTCCATGGAAATCATCTCCCGGAAGCAGTGGGGCCCTCGTGGAAAGCGAGGGCGAAGGAGGGGAAGCCCGGCCGGCCCGCAGGTCTTGGGCCTGCTGCCGTCATGCCGGCCGGGCGGGGTTTCAGGGCGTGGCGGCTTCCTGCCGCCAGGCGGCAGTGAAGGCGCGGGCGCGTTCCGCCACCTCCGCCGCCGTCATGCCGGGCGCGTAGAGCGCCGAGCCGAGGCCGAAGCCGGCGGCGCCGGCGGCCAGGAAGGGCCGCATGGTGGTGGGGGTGATGCCCCCCACCGGCAGCAGCCGCGTGCCGCGCGGCAGCACGGCGCGCATCGCCTTCAGCACCGGCGGCCCCACCAGCTCGGCGGGGAACAGCTTCAGCGCGGCCGCGCCGGCGGCGAGCGCCGCGAAGGCCTCGGTCGGCGTCGCGATGCCGGGGGTGCAGAGCAGCCCGGCCCGCGCCGCCGCGCCGATCACCGCCGTGTCGGCATGCGGCATCACCACCAGCTCGGCGCCGAGGGCGGCGAGGCGCTCCACCTCCGCCACCCGCGTCACCGTGCCGGCGCCCACCAGCGCGTCCGGCGGCAGCAGGCGGCGCACCCGCGCGATGCTGTCGAACGGCTCGGGCGAGTTCAGCGGCACCTCGATCAGGCGGAAGCCGGCCTCGTACAGCACCGAGGCCACCGCCTCGCTCTCCTCCGGCCGCAGGCCGCGCAGGATGGCGATGAGGGGCAGGCTGGCCAGCGCCGCGTCGAAGCGGGGGGCATGAGAAGATTCGGTCATGGCGCGGCCTCCTCGGCCGTGTTGGCGGCGGGCGCGGGCCGGACCAGCCCGGCGGCGATGGCGAACTGGAACAGGCCGGCCGGCGCGGTGTTGCCGAGCAGCAGGGCGGGCGGCGCGCCGAGGCTCTCCAGCACGGCGGCGTAGCGGCGGCAGAGCGTGCCCTCGCCGATCAGCGCCAGCGGCAGCCCCGCCTCGGCCGCGCCGGTATGGGCGAGGCCGGAGACGACCTCGTGCCCGATCAGCAGGCCGGAGAGGAAATCGGCCAGGGCGGCGGGGGGCAGGCGCTTCGTCAGGCCGAGGGTGCGGGTGGCGAAGAGCTGGTGCGCCAGGTCGCCCGGCCCGCTCTCCCGCGCCATGCGCAGGCCGAGGGCGAAGGCTTCCGCCGCCGCCTCCGGCGCGGCCTGCTCCCCCTCCGGCATCAGCCGGCCGAGCAGGGAGTGGCGGCACAGCACGGCGAACAGCTCGCCCGTCATGTAGGTGGCGAAGCCGGTGATGCGGCCAGCCTCCAGCGACACCCATTTGGAATGGGTGCCGGGCATCAGGAAGCGCGCCCGCGCCGCCAGCGCCGGATGCGCCTGCAGCGCGCCGGCCACCTGGATCTCCTCGCCGCGGATGACGTCCGGCGCACCGTACGCCGGGGCGCTGAGCACGCCGGGGGCGATCAGGATGCGGGCGCCGGGCGCCGCCACCTCCACCGCCGCGCGGGCCAGGCCGGAGAGGTCGGCGGGGCATTCGGCGTAGGGTGCCTCGCGCCAGCCCTGGGCGCTGCCCACCATGCCGCCGGCCACCACCGGCAGGCCCGGCCAGCGCGCCAGCCAGGCGCCGCACTGCGCGGTGAACACGTCCACGAAGCCCTCCGCGCCGGGGCGCGGCAGGTTGGTGATGCCCTCGGCGCTGCCGCGCTGGTCCAGCACCGTGGCGCCCTGACCCATCAGGAAGGCGCGGAAGCTCGACGTGCCCCAGTCGAGCGCGATCAGGACGGGATCGACGGTTGGCGGCATCAGCGGCTCCAGCCCAGCTCGCGGGAAATGTCATCGGCGGCGGCGCGCACCAGCGGCGCGATCTCCTCCAGCCGCTCCTCCGGCATGAAGGGGATGGCGCTGGCGACGCTGATGGCGGCGCTGACGCGCCCGCCCACCTCGCGCACCGGCGCGCCGGCGCAGCGGATGCCCACCTCGTTCTCCTCCAGGTCGAACACCACGTCGCGCGCCAGATAGGCGCGCATCCGCTCCTCGTAGAGCGGCCAGGGGGTCGGCGCGGGGCGCTCGGGGTGGCGCGCGTTCAGCGCGATGGCGGCGTCGTAGAGCGCGCGCCAGCGCTGCGGCGGCACGCCCAGCATCAGCGCCTTGCCGATGCCCGTGGTGGCCAGCGGCATGCGCTGCCCGACGCGCGAGCGCATCTCGAAGCCGCGCGTGCTGGTGATCTTGACGAGGTAGACGACCTCCGCGCCGTCCGCCACACCGAGATGCACCGTGTCTCCGGTCTGCCGCGCCAGCGCCTCGCAATGCGGCTGCGCCAGCGCCACCAGCGGCCGCTGCTCCAGCGCCCGGTTGCCGAGATGGATCGGCATCGGGCCCAGCAGGTAGCCCTTGTGCGGCAGGTGGTGCAGGTACTTCGCCGTCACCAGGCTGTTGAGGATGCGGTGCGTCGTGCTGCGCGGCGTGCCCAGCGCGGCGGCGATGCCCTGCACGTCGCAGATGCCGCCGGCGACGCATTCCAGCACCTTCAGCCCGCGCAGCAGGGTCTGCGTGCCGGCGGCCTGGGGCCGCCCGGCCTCGCTTTCCATCCTCGTGCCGTCCACCGGTTCAGCCATTGCCATGACGCCGGCTGCTTAGGCGCAGTGGGATTGTTGTGTCAAATAGATGATACATGTTCCAAATAGTGGGAGTTTATCTCCCATCCTCCCTGATTCCGCAGCCCGCCGGGGTGGCTGGGCCGCGGCTTGCGCTTGACGGCCCTCTGGCCAGCCGCCTAGCTATGCCTCATATAATTTATGCTATTACCACTATTTGAGAGTTCCGGCGAGGAAAATGGGTTCGCCCGTTCCGCCGCACCACCCGATGCCCGCCGTTCCGCGCCGGGCCGCAGCGCATGGAGAGCAGCATGTTCCACGACCTGAAGGGCCGCCGCGTCCTGATCACCGGCTCCACCCAGGGCATCGGCCTGGCGGCGGCCGAGGCCTTCGTGCGCGCCGGCGCCAAGGTCGGGCTGAACGGCCGCAAGGTGCCGGCCGACCTCGAGGCCACGCTGGCGCGGCTGAACGCGCTGGAGGGCGAGGCCGCCTTCTTTCAGGGCGATGCCGCCGATGAGGGCGCGGCGCAGTCGATGGTGGAGGCGTTCGCCGCCCGCTTCGGCGGCATCGACGTGCTGGTGAACAATGCCGGCGGGCTGGTCGGCCGCAAGCCGCTGGCCGAGATCGACCGCGCCTTCTACGAGACGGTGATGGACGTGAACGCCTATTCGGCCCTCGCCGTGACGCGCGCCGCCCTGCCCCGCCTGAAGGCCGCGGCGGCGCAGAGCGGGCAGACCAGCGCCGTCATCCTCGTCGGCTCGATCGCGGCCGATGCCGGCGGCGGCCCCGGCGCCAGCCTCTACGGCGCCGCCAAGGCCTTCCTGCACAACATCCAGAAGAACTGGGTGAACTTCCACACCGCCGACGGCATCCGCTTCAACACCGTATCGCCCGGCACCTTCGACACCGCCTTCCACGCCGACAAGTCCGAGGAGGTGAAGGCGAACATCTCGAAGGGCATCCCGATGGGGCGCTTCGGCCGGCCGGAGGAATGCGCGCCGGCCTTCCTGTTCCTCGCCTCGCACGCCTGCAGCGGCTACATCACCGGCCAGGTGCTGAACGTGAATGGCGGGCAGTTCATGCCCTGAGGCCACCCATGCCCTGAGGCCCTGCGGGGGGGGCGCGGCCTTGCGCCCCCGCCCCGCCACCCGCAGGCTGCCGCGTGGGCCGGCATGCGGGTTGCCGCGCCGGCCCTGGAGTCACCGCGGCCGCCAGGGGGCGGCCCCGGGACGCGAACCCTGGGGGGAGGCCAAGCATGCCCGAATTCGATCTCGTCATCCGCAACGGCACCGTGGCGACGGCGAGCGACGTGTTCCAGGCCGATATCGGCGTGCGCGACGGGCAGGTGGCGGCCCTGGCGCGCGGCCTCGGCCCCGGCGCGCGGGAGATCGAGGCGGGCGGCAGGCTGGTGCTGCCGGGCGGGGTGGACACCCACACCCATATCGAGGAGCCGCGCAGCCCGCCCACCGCCAGCGCCGACAGCTTCGCCAGCGCCAGCGCCTCGGCCGCGGCGGGCGGCACCACCACCGTCATCTGCTTCGCACGCCAGAGCGCCGCCAGGTCCGCCACGGACGCGGTGGCCGAGCACATGGCGCGCGCCCGGCGCAGCCGCATCGACTACGCCTTCCACATCATCCTGACCGATCCGACGCCGGAGGTGCTGGAGCGGCAGCTCCCCGCCCTGGTCGAGGCCGGGCACCGCAGCCTGAAGATCTTCCTCACCTATGAGGGCGCGCGCATCACCGACGCGCAGGCGCTGCGCGTGCTGGCGGCGGGGCGCCGGCTCGGCGCGCTGGTCTGCGTGCATGCCGAGCACCACGAGATGATCGCCTTCTACACCGAGGCGCTGCTCGCCGCCGGGCTGACCCTGCCGAAGCACCATGCCTGGGCCAAGCCGATGGTGGTGGAGCGCGAATGCGTCCACCGCGTCTGCGCCATGGCCGAGGCGCTGGACACGCCGGTGCAGATCTTCCACGTCAGCGGCGCCGAGAGCGCGGCCGAGATCGAGCGCGCCCAGGCGCGCGGGTTGAAGGTGTGGGCCGAGACCTGCCCGCAATACCTCGTCCTCACCGCCGACGACCTCGACCGCCCCGGCCTCGAGGGCGCCAAGTTCCTGTGCAGCCCGGCGCCGCGCACCGTGGCCGACCAGGAGGCGCTGTGGGAGGCGCTGCGGCGCGGCGTGCTCTCCAACGTCACCTCCGACCACGCGCCGACCCGCTATGCCGGGCCGGACGGCAAGACGGCCTTCGGCGAGGACGCCCCCTTCACCCGGATACCGAACGGCCTGCCGGGCCTTGCCGCGCGCATGCCGCTGCTGTTCAGCGAGGGGGTGTCGAAGGGGCGCATCGACCTGCAGACCTTCGTGGCCATCACCGCCACCAACCCGGCGCGGCTGTTCGGCCTGGACCCGCGCAAGGGCAGCATCGCGGTCGGCGCCGATGCCGACATCGCCATCTGGGACCCCACCCGCAAGGTGACGCTGACCAACGCGCTGATGCTGCACGACAATGACCACACCCCCTATGAGGGGATGGAGGTGACCGGCTGGCCCGAGGTGACGCTGGTGCGCGGCGTGCCGGTGGTGGAGGGCGGCGCGCTGGTCGGTGCCGAGGGGCACGGGCAGTTCCTGCCGCGCGGGCCCTACGCCATGATCGCCCCGCGCGGCGTCTTCCCGACGCCGTTCAACCCCGTCGATCGCACCCTGCTCTGAGCGGTGCGGAGCGCCCCCCGGGGCGCCTTCCGTGGAAAGTCCGCCCTGAACTTGTGTCCTGCGCCAGTATCGTGACGGAACAGCCCCGTTCCCAGCGCGAAAGGGGCAATGCGAATATGGATTACAGGTGAAATCCTCCCGGAAAGTTCAGCAAAAAAATAATACTTCGTACATTTTGATGACTATGAATTCATTGCCCCCCCAACGTTTCCTTTGTCATCCTCCGACGGAGAAACAGGGTGCATCAGCGCCCGCATGGCGCATGGTGCATCGGGGGCCGGCTCATCGTGAATGAACAGAAGGGGGGCGGCCCGAACGGTGTCGCGGCGCCGCATCCCGGATATCGCGCCACCCTTCTGGGCCTGCGGCTGCATCTGGTGCTCATGTGCCTGGCCCTTCTGCTGCCGGCCCTCCTGGCAGGAGGGCTGACGGCCTGGCAACTCGGCGCCGCCTACCGGCAGGCCTCGGAGACGGGGCTGCGCGGCACCGCCCGCGCCACGGCCGCCGCCATCGACCAGCAGCTCACCACCGCCATCACCGCCGCGGTCACCCTGGCCGGCTCGCTGGACCGCTCGCCGGGCGGCCCTGCCGCCCTCTCCGGCTTCTACGCCCAGGCCCGTGCCGTGGGCGAGGCCTTCGGCGGCTGGGTGGTGCTGGCGCAGGCCGATGGCAGCCAGCTGCTCAACACCCTGCATCCGCTGGGCCAGCCCCTGCCACGGGCGCGCGGCCTGCCCTGGATCACCCGCGCGCTGGAGACCGGCGAGGCGGTGCTCAGCGACCGCCTGTTCACCGGCGGCACGGTGCAGCGGCCGATCCTGGCGGCGTTCGTACCGCTGCGGGAGGATGCCGGCCCCCGCACCGTGCTGATCCTGGCCTTCGAGCCGGCGCGGCTGGCCACGCTGCTGGGGCAGATCCGCGAGGGGCAGATCGCCGGGCTGATCGAGGTGGAGAGCGGGCGCATCGTGGCGCGCTCCGTCGCGCATGAGAGCCAGGTTGGCCAGGTGGCGCCGCGCTGGGTGGCGGAGGCCCTGGCCAGGGAAGAGGGAGGGGTCACGGCCGGGCCCTCGATCGAGGGGGCGGGCATCGTCCTCGCCTTCCAGCGGCTCGAGGGCGTGCCCTGGGCAGCCGCCGTCACCATGCCGCGCCAGGCCTACGACATGGCGTGGCAGAGCCCGCTGCTGAATCTGGCGCTGGGCGGCCTGGCGCTGCTGCTGGCCGCGATGCTGCTGGCCGCATGGCGGGCGCGCCGCTTCCTGGCGCCGCTGGACGCGCTGACCGCCGAGGCCGAGGCGGTGGCCGCCGGCCGCCCTGTCCCCGCCGCCTCCTCCCCCTTCACCGTCGCCGAGTTCGAGACGCTGCGCCAGGCCATGGGCCAGGCCACCACGGCGATGCGGGCGCGCGCCATGGCGGAGGGGCGCGCCGCCGCCGCGCTGGAGATGATGGCCGCGCTGCGCACCGAGCGCGACCGGGCGCGGCTCTACTTCGACGCGGCCGGCACCATGCTGCTGGTGCTGAGCCCGGAAGGCGCCGTGCAGGGCATCAACCGCCATGGGCTGGAGATCCTGGGCCTGGCGGAGGAGGCGGAGGTGCTGGGCCAGGACTGGTTCGCCGGCTTTGTCGCGGCCCGCTGGCAGGCGCGTGCCCGCGCCGCCTTCCGGGCCATCAACGAGGGGGCCGAGGACGCGCCGGAGCCCGACCTGCTGCCGGTGCTGCGGCCCGATGGCGAGGAGCGCCTGGTCGCCTGGCGCAGCACGGCGCTGCGCGACCCGGAGGGGAACTTCCTGGCCCTGCTCGCCTCGGGCGAGGACATCACGGAGCGCCGCGCCAGCGAGGAGCGGCAGGTGCTGCTGATGCAGGAGGTGGACCACCGCGCCAAGAACGCGCTGGCCCTGGTGCAGTCCATCATCCGCCTGACGCGGGCGGACCATCCGGCGGATTTCGCCGATGCGGTGGAGGGCCGTGTCGGCGCGCTGGCGCGGGCCTATACCCTGCTGGCGCGCGAACGCTGGGCCGGCAGCGACCTGCGCGAGCTGGCCGAGGCGGAGCTGGCCGCCTATGCGGCGGGCGGGCGGGTGGCCCTCTCCGGGCCCGTGGTGCGGCTGGCGCCGGAGGTGGTGCAGCCGATGTCGATGGTGCTCTACGAGCTGGCCTCCAACGCGGCGCGGCATGGCGCGCTCTCCACGCCGCAGGGGCGCGTGACGCTGTCCTGGGAGCGCGCCGCGGGAGGGGCGCTGCGGCTGGAATGGACCGAGCTGGGCGGCCCGGCGCTTGTCGCCGGCCAGCCTACGCGGCGCGGCTTCGGCTCGCGCATGATCAAGGTGGCGGTGTCCGGGCAGCTGGGCGGCAGCCTGGCCTTCGACTGGCGCCCCACCGGGCTGGCCTGCGTGCTGACCGTGGCGCCGGACCGCGTCTCGATCCGCCAGGCGCGCGCCCCCCTCCCGCCCTTGTCTCCTCCCGCGCCGGTGGAGGAGGCAGCCTCACTGGCCACGGTGCTGCATGGCCGCCGCGTGCTGCTGGCCGAGGACGAGGCGCTGGTGGGGCTGGAGCTGGCCGAGACGCTGACGGCGCTGGGCTGCGTGGTGTCCGGCCCGGCCGCCAGCCTGTCCGAGGCGATGCAGCTGGCCGAGCAGGCGCCGCTCGACCTCGCGGTGCTGGACGTCAATCTGCGTGGCCAGGCCGCCTTCCCGGTGGCCGACCTGCTGGTGCGGCGCGGCGTGCCGGTGCTGTTCGTCACCGGCTACGGGGAGATGCCGGGCGGCTGGGCGGCGGGCGACGGCCAGGGGCGCACCGCGCTGCTGCGCAAGCCGCTGGCCTCCGGCGCGCTGGGCGGGGCGCTGCGGCGCCTGCTGGACAGCACAGCGCCCCGCCCCCCCGTCGCACCCGAGCCGTTGCGCGGCGCCCCGCCGCCCTCGCGCCTGCTGCGCGGCTGCGGCTGAGCCGCCTTACTCCAGGCTCTCGTACCAGGTGCGGCCGTCGCGCTCGATCATGGCGATGGCGGCGCTCGGCCCCCAGCTGCCGGCGGCATAGGGGCGCGGCGCCTCGGGGCGGTCCTCCCAGCCTTGCAGGATCGGCTCCACCCACTGCCAGGCGGTCTCCACCTCGTCGCGCCGCATGAACAGGGTGGCGTTGCCGCGCACCACATCCATCAGCAGCCGCTCATAGGCATCCGGGTAGCGCTGGCCGAAGGTCTTCTCGAAGCTGATGTCGAGGCCGGTGGGGCGCAGGTGCAGCCCGCCCGGCCCCGGCTCCTTGGTCATCATCTCGAGGCGCATCCCCTCCTCCGGCTGCAGCCGGATCAGCAGGCGGTTGGGCTGCATCCCCGCCGCCTCGCGCGGGAAGATGCTGAAGGGCGGGGTGCGGAACTCCAGCACGATCTCGGACATCTTGCGCGGCATGCGCTTGCCGGTGCGGAGGTAGAAGGGCACCCCCGCCCAGCGCCAGGAATTCACCTGCGCCTTCAGCGCGACGAAGGATTCCGTCAGGCTCGGCGCCTCCAGCCCCAGATCGGTGCGGTAGCCCGGCACGGGCTGCCCGGCGATGGCGCCCGCCGTGTACTGCCCGCGCACGCTGAACAGGTGCGCCTCGTGCGGGGCGATGGGGCGCAGCGCGCGCAGCACCTTCACCTTCTCGTCGCGCACCGCGTCTGCGTCGAGGGAGATGGGGCTTTCCATGGCCAGCAGGCAGAGAAGCTGGAGGATGTGGTTCTGCACCATGTCGCGCAGCGCGCCGGCGCGGTCGTAGTAGCCGCCGCGGCCGCCGACGCCCACCTCCTCGGCCACCGTGATCTGCACGTGGTCGATCATGTCGGCGTGCCAGAGCCGCTCGAAGATCGGGTTGGCGAAGCGCAGCGCCAGCAGGTTCTGCACCGTCTCCTTGCCGAGATAGTGGTCGATGCGGAAGATCTGCGCCTCGGGCAGCACCTGGCCCACGGCCTGGTTGATCTCGCGCGCCGTCGCCAGGTCGCGCCCGATGGGCTTCTCCAGCACCACGCGGGACAGCGGCCCGAGCGCCCCGTGGCGGGCGAGGCGCTGGCAGATGGCGCCGTACAGGTCGGGCGAGGTGGCGAGGTAGAAGGGGCGCACCTGCTCCGGCCGCTCCTCCAGCAGCGCGATCAGGGCGGGCCAGCCCTCCTCGCCCGCGCCATCCACCTGGCGGTAGTGCACCAGCCGCAGGAAATCCTGCAGCACCGCCGCGTCCAGGCTGGTGGCCGGCACGTGCAGGCGCAGCGCGTCCTCGGCCATGCGGCGATAGGCTTCCTCGTCCATGGCGGTGCGGGCGGCGCCAATGATGCGGCTCGTCTCCGGAAACTGCCGGTCGCGGAAGCGGTGGTAGAGCGCCGGCAGCAGCTTGCGCATGGTCAGGTCGCCGGTCGCGCCGAACACGACGCAGTCGAAGGAGGCGACGGGAAGGATACGGGCCATGCGGAACTCCAGCCGGTTTCGGGCGTCCGCCGGCAGGGCCGGCGGACGGGCAGTGTAGGGGAAGGCAGCCGGCGGCCACCACCGCGCCGCCGTTAAACCTTTCAGCCCATGCGCCGCGCCAGCGCCTCGCCGATCATGACGCAGGTGAAGTGCAGGTTGGCGCGGCAGTCGGTGGGCATGATCGAGGCATCCGCCACGCGCAGCCCCTCGGCGCCGCGCACGCGCAGCTCGGGGTCCACCACGCCGCGCGGGTCCTCATGCGCGGTCATGCGGCAGGTGCCGGCGGCGTGCTGGATATCGCCCGCCTCGCGCAGCATCAGCGCGTCCAGCGCATCGTCGGGCAGGGCAGCGGCCTCGGCGAAGGGCAGGCCGCTCTCGCCGAATTCCGGCGCGGGGGCCAGGGCGGCCAGCGCCGGCTGGCGCAGCAGCGCGGCCAGGCGCCGCACCCCGTCGCGCAGGCGCAGCCGGTCGGCGGGGTGGGAGAGCATGTTCTCCTCCACCTCGGGCTGCGCCGACGGGTCGGGCGAGACGAGGCGCAGCGCGCCGCGCGAGAAGGCGTCGTAGAGCGCCACGGCCACCGCGCCGGCCGGCGCCGGCTCCGCCCCGGACAGGCCGCGATGGTTGTAGGCCACCATGATCATGTCCCGCTCGCCGCCGCCACCCAGGCCGCTGCTGTAGGTGAGGGCACAGTTGGTGTGGCGCGCATCGGCGCCGCGCGCCGCGTGCTCCGGCGCGAGGGCGAAGCCGGCGCGCAGGATCGGGTGGTCCATCAGGTTCTGGCCGACCGAGGGCTGGTCGTGCAGCACCGGCAGGCCGAGCGCGCGCAGCGCCGCGGCGGGGCCGATGCCGGAGCGCATCAGGATGGCCGGGCTGTGGATGGCGCCGGCGCAGAGCACCACCTCCCGCGCCGCGATCTCCCGCCAGCCCCCCTCCCCCTCGAAGCGCAGCCGCACGCCACGGGCGCGCCGGGCGTCGTCGAACAGCACGCGGTCCACCAGTGCGCCGCCGCGTATCTCCAGGTTGGGGCGGCCGCGCGCCGGCTCCAGATAGGCGTCGTTGGTGGTGACGCGCCGGCCGTCGCGGCTGTTGATCGGATGGCAGGAGACGCCCTCGCCCTCCGGCGCGTTCTGGTCAGGCTTCCAGGGGTAGCCGGCGGCCAGCGCCGCATCCCGGAAGGCACGGTCCACCGCGCCCCATTCGGCGGGCGGCGCGCGGTGCACCGGCAGCGGGCCGCCGGGGCGGCCCATCTCCGGGTCGTCCTCGATGGCGCCGAAGAGCGGCATCACCTCGGCGGCGGACCAGCCCTCGCAGCCGGCCTCGGCCCAGGCGTCGAAGGCGGCGGGCACGCCGCGTATGGCGATCTGCGCGTTGACCGTGGAGGAACCGCCGAGGGCGCGGCCGCGCCAGTAGAAGCGCGGCGCCTGTGCGGCGGTGCGGCGCGCCATCAGCCCCGGCCATTGCCAGTCCGCCTGGTGCGCCGGGTCGTGCATGAAGGGAACGATGTTGGCGCTGCGCAGCGCGTGCGGCGCCTCAGCGGCCCGCCAGTCCCGCCCCGCCTCCAGCAGCAGCACCCGGCGGGCCGGGTTCTCGGAGAGCCGCGCCGCCAGCGGCGCGCCCGCCGAGCCGGCGCCGACGATGATGACATCATAGGGGGTGGTGTCTGTCATGCGGTGCGGCGTCCTCGCGCGGGGATGGGGTCGGGCCGCAGCGTAACAGCCGGGGCGGAAGCGGAAAGCCCATGAAAAAGGCGGGCGGGACCTTCGCCCCGCCCGCCCGCCGCCGCTCTCCGCCCCGCCTCAGCCGACGATGGCGTTGGCCACCAGCAGCGTGACCAGCGCCGTGGCCCAGCCCAGCGTGGTGGGCACCGACCATGTGAGCAACTGGTGCTTGGCGTTCTTCACGCCGAGGATGCGGTTGATCACCCAGAAGTAGCTGTCGTTGAAGTAGCCGAACACCATGGAGCCGATGCAGGCCGCCTGCGCCGCCAGCGCCAGGTTCACCCCTTCGATCTGCGCCAGGATCGGCGCCGAGATGGAGGCGGCGGTGATGATGGCCACCGTGCCGCTGCCCTGGATCAGCCGCACCAGCGTGGCGATGACGAAGGGGATCAGGATCGCCGGCAGCGGCAGCGTGGCCACCCATTCGCCGATGTACTGGCCGGTGCCGCTGTCGCGCAGCACGCCGCCCAGCGCGCCGCCGGCACCGGTGACGAGCATGATGATGCCGGCGCTCTCGACGCCCTTCTCCATCTCGCCCACCGCCTCGTCGCGCGTCATGTGGCCGGCCAGGCCATAGGCCGCGAGCGCCACGCCGATGCCGACCGCGATCACCGGATTGCCGATGAAGGCGCAGAGCTGCACCAGGGTGGACTGCGCCATCGCCGGGTCGCCGCTCGCCTTGGCGATGCCGGTGACGACGGTGTTGACGAAGATCAGCAGGATCGGCGCCAGGATCGGCAGCACCGAGCGGGTCAGGGAGGGCAGCTCGCTCTCGCGCTTCGCCGCCGCCTCCTTGAACTGGCCGAAGGCCGCCGCCGCGTTGCCGCCCAGGGGCTCGCCCGTGTCGCGCAGGATCATCGCCTCGATGCGCGGGCCCATGGCGCGGGCGTACCAGATCAGCACGAAGGTGGCCGGCAGGGTCAGCACGATGCCCCACAGGATCATCATGCCGATGTCGACGCCGAAGATGCCGGCGGCGCCGAGCGGCCCCGGCGTCGGCGGCACCGCGTGGTGCGTCAGCATCAGGCCACCGGCCAGCGCGATGCCCATGGTCAGCACCGACTTGCCCGAGTTGCGCGCCAGGGCGCGGGCCAGCGGGTTGAGGATGACGAAGGCGCTGTCGCAGAAGATCGGGATGGAGACGATGTAGCCGGTGGCCATCATCGCCCATTCCTCCTTCTTCTCGCCGAGCCAGCGGACGAAGGTGATGGCCAGCCGCTCCGCCGCGCCCGTCACCTCCAGGATGCGGCCCATCATCACGCCGAAGCCGATGACGAGGCCGATGGTGGAGAGGGTGGCGCCGAAGCCCTTGGTGATGGAGCCGACCACCGCGTCCGGCGCCATGCCGGCGGAGAGGCCGGCGATGGAGGCGGCGATGACCAGCGCCAGGATGGCGTGGATCTTGGTGCGGAGCACCAGGAAGATCAGCAGGGCGATGCCGAAGACAAGGCCGACGATCGCCGCCGGGCCGACTGTGCTAGCCGCACCGTTCATGGGGACTCTTCTCCGATAACGTTCTCGTCATTGGCGGCGGGCGACCCACGCCCGCCGCGCGTCCGTATCCTTGCGCGGGGGAAGAAGCCCGGCCCTTTCCCCCGCCCGGCCCTTCAGCCGATGAACTCGTCCTTGTACTGGCGCACCACCGCGTCGAAATCGGTGTCGCGGGTGAAGCCCAGCGCCAGCGGGCGCGCCACGTCGAAATCGCCCGGCCAGCTGCAGACGATGTCGATGATGCGCTGCTCCGGCTGCGCGGTGACGCGGGCGCGCGCCGCGGCGCCGCCGACGCGCTCCAGGCTCTCCAGCATCCCGGCCACGGTGACGCAGAGGCCGGGCAGGTTCAGCGTGCGCCGCCCCTCGAACTTCCCGCCCGGCACGGTGATGGCGTGGACGAGGTTGTCGATGACGGTGGCCGGCGAGGAGATCCACATGCGGGTCTCCGGCGGCACCGGACAGTTGGAGGCCTCGCCGTTCAGCGGCTCGCGGATGATGCCGCTGGCGAAGGAGGAGGCCGCCGCGTTCGGCTTGCCCGGCCGCACCACGATGGTGGGCAGGCGGCAGACGCGGCCGTCGATGAAGCCCTTGCGGGAATAGTCGTTGACGAGCAGCTCGCCGATCGCCTTCTGCGCGCCGTAGGAGGATTGCGGCAGCAGCGCCAGATCCTCCGGCACCACCTCGGGCATCGGCCCGCCGAACACGGCGAGGGAGCTGGCGAAGACGAAGCGCGGCGCGGTGCCGAGGGCGCGGCAGGCCTCCAGCAGGGCGCGGGTGCCGTCGAGGTTCACGCTCATGCCGAGGTCGAAATCCGCCTCCGCCTGGCCGCTGACCACGGCGGCCATGTGATAGACGGCCACCGTGTCCGGCGTCACCGCGGCGCGGATGAAGGCGGGGTCCGAGACATTGCCGGTGACGGAGGTGACGCGCGGGTCCTCGACCGTGCAGGGCGCCAGGTCCACCGAGACGATGGCATCGAAGGCGGGCAGCCCCTCCACCTGGCCGGTGCGCGCCAGCAGCGCCTTGATCAGCCGCGTGCCCAGGAAGCCGGCACCGCCGGTGACGATGATCTTCATGCGTGTTGTCCTGTCAGGAGGTCCTGCGGGCGGCCGGCATGGCGCGGGCTACCCGGCGATGTGCAGGGTGATGCCGGCGCGCCGTATGGCGTCCCGGACGGTGTCGGGCAGGCCGGCATCGGTGACGATGGCCGAGAGCGCCTCCAGCGGAACCGCGTTGAAGGTGCCGAGCTTGCCGTACTTCGTGCTGTCGGTGACGAGCACGCTCTCATCCGCGCTCTGCACGATGGCGCGCTTCACCGCCACCTTGTTCTCGGATGGCGTGGAGACGCCGCGCATGCCGAAGGAGGAGGTGGAGATGAAGGCGATGTCGAAGTTGAAGCGCCGCACCGCCTCCGCCGCCGGGTCGCCGACGCAGGAGCGGTTCTCGCGCTCCACCTCGCCGCCGGTGTGGTAGAGGCGGCAGGCGGCGTTGCGCATCAGGTGCGAGGCGATGACGAAGTCGTTGGTGACGACCGAGATGTCGTCGCGCCCGGCCAGGGCATGGGCGATCTCCAGCGTCGTCGTGCCGGCATCCAGATAGACCACGGCGCCGGGGCGCACCATGGCAGCGGCGAGCCGCCCGATGGCCACCTTCTCCCCGTGCCGCAGCCGCGCCTTGGCCAGGTGCGAGGGCTCGGTGAGGATCTTCTCCGGCAGCTGCACGCCCCCCGCCACGGTGGTGACGCGCCCCGCCCGCTCCAGCTGCTGCAGGTCGCGCCGCACCGTCATGTGCGACACGCCCAGCAGCTCGGTCAGCTCGGCGATGCTGAGCACGCCGCGGCTTTCCAGCCGGGAGACGATCAGGTTCTGGCGCTCGGCGGGGATCATGCGCGGCGGTGCGTCAGGTGGCGTCCGCCACCATCTCCTGCGCCTGGAAGAAGAAGCGCTCCTGGCCGAAATTGCCGGACTTCAGCGCCAGCGAGAGCGGCTTGCCCACCGCCCGCACCCAGGGCACGCCGGGCGCGATCTGCGGCCCGATGGCGAAGCCCCGGATGCCGAGCGACTGCGTGACGATGCCCGAGGTCTCGCCGCCCGCCACGATGAACAGGCCGAAGCCCGCCGCCTCCAGCAGCTTCGCCAAGGCGCCGAAGGTGTGCTCCACCGCCTCGCTGGCGCGGGCGGCGCCGAAGCGTTCCTGCACCGCCTTCAGTTCATCGGGCGGCATGGTGGCATAGACCAGCGGCGCCAGGCCCTCGCGCGGCTGCGCCTGCACCCAGGCGGCCAGCTCGGCGGCATAGCCTGCATCCTCCAGGCAGCGCGCGACATCGACGGCCAGGGACGGCGCCTCGGCGCGGTAGGCCGCCACCTGCGCGTTGGTCATCTGCGAGCAGGAGCCGGAGAGCACCACGGCGCGCCCGGCCACCGGGCGGCCGGCCTCGGCCGCCTGCGCCGCGTCGCCGCGCAGCTCCGTCCAGGCGCGGGCCA
This sequence comes from Teichococcus aestuarii, assembly GCF_042651065.1. Classification (NCBI taxonomy): domain Bacteria; kingdom Pseudomonadati; phylum Pseudomonadota; class Alphaproteobacteria; order Acetobacterales; family Roseomonadaceae; genus Roseomonas; species Teichococcus aestuarii. The sequence goes on along the minus strand of NZ_JBHSCH010000008.1, from coordinate 36,204 downwards.
TGCCGTCGGCGAGGCCGGAGCCGCCGGTGACGAGCTTCATCCCCGCCACGGCCTGCCCCATGGTGACGAGGTGGGCATCGTTCAGCGCGTCCAGCACGGCGTAGCGGACGCCCTCGGCCTTCAGCTTCGCCAGGGCAGCGCACACCGCCTCGGGGCCCTGGTCCATCACTGTGCTCGGCACGTTGCCGGCGCGGCCCTCGGACTGCGCCTCCATCACGCGCATGATGTTGCTGTCCGTCATTGGCGTAACGGGGTGGTGGCGCATGCCGGATTCATGCAGCGGCACGCCGTTCACGAAGAGATAGCCGTTGTAGATGGTGCGGCCGTTCACCGGCAGCACCGGGCAGATCACCGTGAAATCCTCGCCCAGCGCGGCGAGCAGCGCATCCGTCACCGGGCCGATATTGCCCTTGGGCGTGCTGTCGAAGGTGGAGCAGTACTTGAAGAAGAATTGCGGGCAGCCGCGCGCCTGCAGCCAGCGCAGCGCGGCGAGGCTCTGCTCCACCGCCTGCTCCGGCGGGCAGGAGCGGGTCTTGAGGCTGATCACCACCGCATCGGCCTCCACCTGCAGCGCGTCGTCCGGCACGTCGTTGAGCTGGACGGTGCGCAGGCCGTTGGCCACCAGGAAGCCCGCGATGTCGGTGGAGCCGGTGAAGTCGTCGCCGATGACGCCGAGGCGCATGCTCACTTCTCCCCCTTCACGCCGGGAAGCTGGATGCCGGCGAAGGTCTTGATGACGGCCGCGTCGTCCTCCTTGCCGTAGCCGGCGTTGGAGGCGTTGGCGAACATGGTGTAGGCGGTGGTGGCGAGGGGCAGCGGGAAGTTCATCGCCAGCCCCGTCTTGGTGACGAGGCCGAGATCCTTGACGAAGATGTCCACCGCCGATTTGGCCGTGTAGTCGCCATCGACCACGTGCTTCATGCGGTTCTCGAACATCCAGCTGTTGCCGGCGGCGTTGGTCACCACCTCGTACATGGTGCCGAGCGGGATGCCGGCGCGGGCGGCCAGCGCCATCGCCTCCGCCCCCGCCGCGATGTGCACGCCGGCCAGCAGCTGGTGGATGATCTTCACCGTGGCGCCGAGGCCGATCTCCTCACCGATCTCGTAGACCTTGCCGGCCACCGCATCGAGCACCGGGCGCAGCCGGTCGAAGGCGGCGCGGGAGCCGGAGGCCATCACCGTCATCTGCCCCGCCGCCGCCTTGACGGCGCCGCCCGAGACCGGGGCATCGAGCGGCAGCAGGCCATGCGCCGTGAGGCCGGCGGCGATCTCCTTCGCGTCCTCGGCCGAGATGGTGGCGGAGACCATGACGCCGGTGCCCGGGCGCAGCTTCGCCGCCAGCCCGTCCTCGCCGAACAGCACGGCCTTGCACTGCGCGGCGTTCACCACCAGCAGCAGCACCGCGTCCAGCTTCTCCGCGAAGGGCAGGGCGCTGGTGCCGGCCTCGGCGGCACCCGCCTCGCGCAGCGCGCTGGTGGCGGCCGGGTTCAGGTCCACCCCGTAGGTGTGCAGCCCCGCCGCGAGGCAGGAACGCGCCGCCCCCATCCCCATCGAGCCCAGCCCGACGACACAGACATGGTAGGCGTTGCTGGGCGGCATGGCGGAACCTCGCGGTGTTAAAACTTGTGCATGACCGGTACGGTGCCGCCCTCATAGTCACAGCCTTCCGGGCTGTAAATCGCTCCGCCACCAAATTTTCACAAATCCGAACACACTGGCGTCAAGGCGCCGTGCGTGGCGGCTCCGCCTCGATCAGCCGGTGCACATGGCCGACATGCCCGGCCATCGCCGCCGACGCGCCCTCGGCATCGCCCTCCACGATCGCCCCGACGATGCGGGCGTGCTCGGCGAAGGAGGGGTGGTCGGGCGGCGGGCCGCCAGGACGCAGGCGCTGCCGGTCCCAGGTCAGGGTGCGGCGGAGCGTGGCGAGCTGGTCGAACAGGTGCAGCAGCGCCAGGTTGCCGGCCGCGGCGGCGATCTCGCGGTGCAGCCGCGCATCCTGCCCCTCGAAGCCGCGCCAGGACTGGCCGGGCGCGCAGCCATCGCGCAGCGCGGCGCGCAGCGCGGCGTGCTGGCGCGGGGTGGCGTGGCGGGCGGCCAGGGCGGCCAGTTGCGGCTCCAGCACCAGCCGGGCCTGCCGCACCTCCTCCAGGCTGCTCCGCGCCGCCAGTTCCGCCACCCCGCCGATGGCAGCCAGCGGCCGTGATCCCAGGAAGGTGCCCTTGCCGACATGCCGCCAGAGCTGCCCGTCCCGCTCCAGCGCCGCCAGCGCCTGGCGCAGCTCGGCGCGGGAGACGCCCAGCTCCTGCGCCAGGGCCCGCTCGGGCGGCAGGCGGCCGCTGGCCGGCAGGCTGGCCTTGGCCAGATAGGCCTGCAGCAGGGTCAGCACCGGCGCGCCGCCCTGCCCCGCCGCACCGCTCTCGTCACGCTCGTTCCGCATGGCCCCTGCCTTTAGGGCACGGCGCCCGGCCGCACCAAGGGCGGTTGACGCGCCGCCCCGACCCTTCTAACCAATCGGCGAATTGGTTTCGCGCCGCAAGGGCGGCGCGCCAGGAGGAGGGTTACGCCCATGCGCTACGTCGTCGAGCCGCCGCCGGAGGCCGTGGTGCCGGTCCAGGGCGAGGAGGGCGTGTTCCCCGTCCGCCGCATCTGGTGCGTCGGCCGCAACTTCGCCGACCATGCGCGCGAGATGGGCCATGACCCGGACCGCGAGCCGCCCTTCTTCTTCGCCAAGCCGGCGAGCGCCGTGGTGCCGGGCGGCGGCACCCTGCCCTTCCCGGTGCAGACCAAGGACCTGCACCACGAGATCGAGATGGTCGTGGCCATCGGCAAGGGCGGCCGCGACATCGCGGTGGAGGACGCCCTCTCCCATGTCTATGGCTATGCCATCGGCCTCGACATGACGCGGCGCGACATCCAGGCCGAGGCCAAGAAGCTCTCCCGCCCCTGGGAGCTGTCGAAGGGTTTCGACCAGTCCTGCCCGATCAGCGAGATCGTGCCCGCCGCCCGCATCGGCCACCCGGAGAAGGGCAAGATCGAGGTCACGGTGAACGGCAAGGTGCAGCAGACCGGCGACCTCAACCAGATGATCTGGACCGTACCGGAATCGATCGCCTACCTCTCCCGCTACGTGGAGCTGCTGCCGGGCGACCTGCTGATGACCGGCACCCCCTCCGGCGTCAGCGCCGTGAAGCCGGGCGATGCGCTGCACGGCGTCTGCGAGGGCGTGGGCGAGATCAAGGTCACCTACCAGACCGTCTGACCGGCGCCTCGGCGGCCGGAAACGGGAAAGAGCCCGGGGGAATTCACTCCCCCGGGCTCTTTTCGTCTGTCCGCCCGCAAAAAATTCCCTATCTCCCGCGTGGGTTCGCGCCGCCCCGTCCGTATCAGGGGGGACACGACGCGAGACCCATGCCGAACGCCCTTCTCTCCATCGCCGGCTGGGAGGCCCCAATCACCGAGCGGTCCTCCCCCGACGCGGCCCCCAAGGCAGGCGTGGTTCCGCCGCTGGCCCGCGACCGCGCGGCGGCCGCGGACGCGGCGCTGCTCGGCTGGGCGGCGGCGGGCGACCGGCTGGCCTTCGACCAGCTCGCCACCCGCCACCTGCCGGCGCTCTACCGCATCGGGCTGCGCATCACCGGCAGCGCGGCGGAGGCGGAGGAGGTGGCGCAGGAGGCATTGCTGCGCGCCTGGCGCAACGCCGCGCGCTTCGACCCGGCGCGGGGCCAGGTGGGCACTTGGCTGTACAGCATCGCCAGCCACGCCGCGATCGACCGTGCCCGCCGCGCCACCCCCCTGCCGCTGGACGCCGCCCCCGAGACCGCCGACCCGGCGCCCGACCCGGAGGCGGCGCTGGCCGCGCGCGAGCGGCAGGCCCTGCTGGGCGCCGCCCTGCGCGAATTGCCGCCCCGCCAGCGGGCCGCCCTCGCCCTCTCGCACGACCAGGGGCTGAGCGGGGCGGAGGCCGCCGCGGCCCTTTCCATCTCCACCCGCGCCCTGGAGGGGCTGCTGCGCCGCGCGCGCTTCCTGCTCGCCAGCCGGCTGCGCGGCATCCTGGAGTGACGCCCATGCGCCTCGAGACGTTTTCCGGGCTGCTCGACACCCACGGGGCCGACCCCGCGCGCTGGCCGCCCGCCGAGGCCGCGGCGGCGCGGCGGCTGCTGGCGGAATCGGCCGAGGCCCGGGCCGTGCACCGCCGCGACGAGGCCCTGGCCGCGCGGCTCGACGAGAGCCTGCCCGGCCCGGATGCCCAGGCCCTGGCGCGGATGCGCGCGCGGCTGGCCCAGGCCGCCGCCGCCACGCCGCCGCCCGAGCCGGCCGGTGCCTCTTCCCCCTGGGCCTGGCTGCGCCCGCTCTGGCCCGCCGGCTGCGGCGCGCTGGTGACGCTGGCCGCCTGCCTGCTCTGGCTGAACCTCGCCCCCGGCCCCGCCGCGCAGCCCTGGCTCGGCGCGCCGCCCCTGCTCGCCATGGTGGAACTGCCTGAATGAGACCCACCGACTGGTCGCCCTGGCTGAAGGGGGCGCTCGGCGCCTCCCTGGCGCTGAACCTCGTGCTGGGCGGCGTGCTGCTCTCCCGCCCGGCGGGCGGCGGCGGCCCCAGCATCAGCCGCATGCAGGCGCAGATCGAGCGCGCCCTGCCGGAGGCGGACCGCGCCCTGTTCCGCCAGGCGCTGGAGGCCGGCCGGCCGCGCTACGAGCCGCTGCTGCAGGCGCTGCGCGAGAGCCGCCCGGCGGTGCGCGAGGCCCTGGCGCGCGAGCCCTTCGACGCCGCGGCGCTGCGGGCCGCCATGGCCCGCTCGCGCCAGCGCTGGCAGGAGTTCAGCGTGCAGTATGACGACAGCCTGGCGAACGGCCTGGCCGCCCTCTCGCCCGAGGGGCGGCGGCTGATCGCGGCCGACATGGCGGCGCATGAGCAGCGCGGCCGGGAGAAGCGGAACTGACCATGCCGATATCCCTGAGCCGGAAGGCCTGCCGCGCCACGGCATGGTACCCCCTGGCGCTGCTGGCCCTGCTGGCCGCCTGCGGCCCGAAGCCGGAGCCGGCGCTCTCCGGCCTCGACCTGCCCGGCCGCTTCCTCGACCCCGCCGCCGCGGCGCCGGTGCGCTGGCCGGAGCCGGAATGGTGGCGCGGCTTCAACGCCCCCGCGCTGGACACGCTGATGCAGGCGGCGATGGCGGGCAATTTCGACCTCGCCGCCGCCGCCGCGCGGGTGCGGCAGGCCGATGCGCAGCTGCGCATCGCCGGCGCCGCCCTGCTGCCGACGCTGGCGGTGGACAGCGGCGTCACCCAGTCCCGCAGCACCGCCTCCGGCCTTTCCCGCAACCGCAACGCGACGCGCTACGACGCCACCCTCTCCGCCAGCTACGAGATCGATTTCTGGGGCCGCAACAGCGCCTCCGCCGAGGCCGCCGCGCAGAATGCCCGCGCCACCCGCTTCGACGCCGGCACGGTGCTGCTGACCACCGAGGCCTCGGTGGCCAACACCTATTTCAACCTCCTCGCCGCCGAGGAGGAGCTGCGCGTGCAGGAGGCCAACCTGGACGCGGCGCGCCGCACCCTGGGCGTGATCCGCCAGCAGGTGAACTTCGGCGTGGCCACGGGGCTCGACCTCGCGCAGCAGGAGACGGTGGTGGCCCAGGTGGAGGCCAACATCCCCGGCCTGCGGCAGAGCGCGGCGCAGAACCGCAACGCCCTGGCCCTGCTGACCGGCCAGCCGCCGCAGAGCTTCACCATCGGCGCCGGCGCCTTCGACCGGCTCCGCATCCCCGAGGCGGCGCCCGGCCAGCCGGCCGACCTCCTGGCCCGCCGGCCGGACGTGCTGGCCGCCGAGGCCGGCCTGGCCGCCGCCAACGCCAATGTGGCCGCCGCCCGCGCGGCGCTGCTGCCCAGCATCAGCCTCTCCGCCCAGGGCGGCTTCCAGTCGGCGGCGCTGGGCACGCTGCTGCGGCCGGAGGCGCAGTTCTTCTCCCTCGTCGCCGGGCTGGCGCAGACCATCTTCGACGGCGGCGCCCGGCGCGGCCAGGTGGCGCTGAGCCAGGCACAGGCGGAGGAGCTGCTGATCGAGTACCGCCGCGCCATCGTCGCCGCCTTGCAGGACACGGAGGACGCGCTGGTGGCGCTGCGCGAGACCACGGCGCAGGAGGCGCTGCGGGCCGAGGCCAATGCGCGCGCCGAGCGCGCCTTCGGCATCGCCGAGGCGCAGCTGCGCGCCGGCACCATCAACCTGATCACCCTGCTGAACACGCAGCAATCCCTGTTCTCCACCCGCGTCAGCCTGGTGCAGGCGCGGCTCGCCCGGCTGCAGGCCGCCGTCGCGCTGTTCCGCGCGCTGGGCGGCGGCTGGCGATAGAGCCCTGGAACGCATGATGTCCCGCTCCCGCCTTCTCCTTCTTCTGCTGCTCGTCCTCGGGGCGGGTGGCGGCGGCTACTACCTCTGGAAGCAACGCCAGGAGGCCGCCGCCCCGGCCGGGCAGAGCGCCGCCCAGACCGCGCCCGGATCCCCGGGCGGCCGGCGCGGGCCGGGGGCGGGCGGCATCCCGATCCCCGTCACCCTCGCGGCGGCGGCGCAGAAGGACCTCGTGCTGACGCTCGACGCGCTGGGCACGGTGCAGGCGCTGAACAGCATCACCGTCCGCTCCCAGGTGAGCGGGCAACTGATGGAGGTGCGCTTCCAGGAGGGGCAGGAGGTGAAGGCCGGCGAGATCCTGGCCCGCATCGACGACCGCACCTACGCCGCCGCCCTGGCCCAGGCCGAGGCGAAGAAGGCCTACGACCAGGCGCAGCTCGAGAACGCCCGGGCCGACCTGCGGCGCTACCAGGGCCTGCTCTCGGCCAGCGGCGTGACCCGCCAGCAGGTGGACACGCAGCGTGCCCAGGTGGCGATGTACGAGGCGCAGGTGGCGCAGGACCAGGCGGCCATCGACACCGCCCGCGCCCAGCTTGACTACACCACCATCCGCGCGCCGATCGATGGCCGCATCGGCCTGCGCGGCGTGGACGCGGGCAACCTGGTGAGCAGCGGCGATGCCACCGGCATCGTCACCATCACGCAGATGCGGCCGATCGCCGTCAGCTTCACCCTGCCGCAGGGCGAGCTGGCGCGGCTGCGGCGTGCCATGGCGGCAGGGCCGGTGACGGTGGAGACGCTGCCCGAGCCGGTCTCCGGCCAGGCCACCACGCGCGGGGCCGGCGCGCCGCCCGCCGCGCCCGCCATGGCGCGGGCGCAGCCGGCGCGCGGCACGGTGCTGGCCATCGACAACCAGATCGAGGCCACCACCGGCACGGTGCGGGTGAAGGCCGTGTTCCCGAACGACGACATGCGGCTCTGGCCGGGCGCCTTCGTCAGCCTGCGGCTGGCGATCGAGACGGTGCCGGGCGCCATCGTGATCCCGCTGGTGGCGGTGCAGCAGGGGCCGAACGGGCCCTATGCCTTCGTCGCGAAGCCCGACAACTCGGTGGAGCAGCGGCCTCTCGCCCTCGGCGCCGTGACCCTGGCCGAGGCGGTGGTGCGTGAGGGGCTGAAGCCCGGCGAGCAGGTGGTGACCTCCGGCGGGCTGCGGCTGAACAATGGCAGCCGCATCGTCCCCGCCAGCGCCGAGGCGCCCGCCGGTGCCGCGCCGCCCGCCGCCGGGGCCGAGCGCGGCCCGCGCCGCAAGGCGGCCAATGGCGGCGGCACGCCATGAACATCGCCGCCCCCTTCATCGCCCGGCCGGTCGCCACCACGCTGCTGGCGGTGGCCGTGCTGCTGGCCGGGCTGTTCGGCTACATGCGGCTGCCGGTCTCCTCGCTGCCGGAGGTGGACTTCCCCACCATCGAGGTGACGACGCAGCTGCCTGGCGCCTCGCCGGACACGGCGGCGGTGCTGATCACCGCGCCGCTGGAGCGGCAATTCGCGCAGATCGCGGGGCTGCAGGTGATGTCCTCCGTCAGCGGGCCGGGGGTCAGCCGCATCACGCTGCAATTCCGGCTGGATAAGAGCATCGACGAGGCGGCGCAGGACGTGCAGGCGGCGCTGGACGCGGCGCGCGGCACCCTGCCCTCCTCCCTGCCCTACCCGCCCGTCTACGCCAAGGTGAACCCGGCCGACCCGCCGGTGATCACCCTGGCCCTGACCTCGGAGACGCTGCCCATCATGCGGCTCTCCGACCTCGCGGACACGCTGATCGCGCAGAAGCTCTCGCAAGCCAGCGGCGTGGGGCGCGTGACGGTGCAGGGCAACATGCGCCCCGCCGTGCGGCTGCGGGTCGATCCGCTCCGGCTGGCGGCCTATGGCCTCAGCATGGAGACGGTGCGCACCGCCGTCACCGCCGCCAACCAGAACAGCCCGAAGGGCTCGCTGGACGGGCCGCGCCAGGCCTCCTCCATCCTCGCCAACGACCAGATCAACTCGGCCGCCGAGTTCGCCGACGTCATCATCGCCTGGCAGGGCAACGCGCCGGTGCGGCTGCGCGACGTGGGCGAGGCGGTGGAGACGCTGGAGAACGAGCGCAACGGCGCCTGGTTCAACGGCCGCCCCGCCGTGCTGATCGACGTGCAGCGCCAGCCCGGCGCCAACATCGTGCAGACGGTGGAGCGCATCCAGCGCCTGCTGCCCGAGTTGCAGGCCGCCATCCCCGCCGGCGCCCGCCTCCAGGTGGTGTCCGACCGCACGGAGACGATCCGCGCCTCGGTGCATGAGGTGCAGCTCACCCTGGTGCTGGCCATCGCGCTGGTGGTGGGGGTGATCTACCTCTTCCTCGGCAGCGGGCGGGCGACGCTGGTGCCCGCCGTGGCGCTGCCGCTCTCCATCGTCGGCACCTTCGGCATCATGGCGGTGATGGGCTACTCGCTCGACAACCTCTCGCTGATGGCGCTGACCATCGCGACGGGCTTCGTCGTCGACGACGCCATCGTCATGATCGAGAACATCGTCCGCCTGATCGAGAAGGGGATGCGCCCGCTGGAGGCCGCCTTCGAGGGATCCAGGCAGATCGCCTTCACCATCGTCTCGCTCACCCTCTCGCTGGTGGCGGTGTTCATCCCGCTGCTGTTCATGGAGGGGGTGATCGGCCGGCTGTTCCGCGAATTCGCCGAGACGCTGACCGCCGCCGTGCTGGTCTCCATGGTGGTCTCGCTGACGCTGACGCCGATGATGTGCGCCCTCGTCCTGCGCGGCGGGCACCAGCCGGGCTGGAGCACGCGCTGGTTCGAGAACGGCTTCGAGCGGATGCGCCTCGGCTATGGCCGGGCGCTGGCCGTCACCATGCGCCACCAGGGGCTGACCCTGCTGGCGGCGCTGCTGACCGTGGCGCTCACCGCCTGGCTCTACGTCGTCATGCCCAAGGGCTTCCTGCCGGTGCAGGATACGGGGCTGATCAGCATCACCACCGAGGTGCCGCAGGATGCCTCCTTCGCCCGCTCGGCCGAGGCGCAGGCGAAGCTGGCCGAGGTGGTGCGAGGCGACCCCGCCGTGGCCTCCGTAACCGCCGTGGCCGGCGCCGGCGCGCTGAACCCGGCGCAGAACACCGGCCGCATCACCGCCATCCTGCGCCCGCGCGCCGAGCGCGGGCTCGATGCGCAGGGCGTCATCGAGCGGCTGAAGCCGAAGCTGGCCGAGGTGCCGGGCATCGTCGCCTACCCGCAGGCGGTGCAGGACATCCAGATCAGCCCGCGCATCAGCACCACCCAGTACCAGTACACCCTGACCGATTCCGACGCCGCCACCCTCTCCCTCTGGGCGCCGCGCGTGCTGGAGCGGCTGCGCGCCCTGCCCGGCCTGCGCGACGTGGCGACCGACCAGCGCGACGAGGGGCTGCGCCTGGCCATCGAGGTGGACCGCGACCGCGCGGCGCGGCTCGGCGTCTCGATGCAGGCGATCGACAACGCCCTCTACAACGCCTTCGGCCAGCGGCAGATCTCCACCATCTACGGCCAGAGCAACCAGTACCGCGTGGTGCTGGAAGCCTCCGACCGGCTGCGGCAGGACCCCACCGCCATCGGCCAGCTGCGCGTGCCGGGCGCCGACAACGCCCAGGTGCCGCTGGCCGAGATCGCCCGCTTCACCCGCACCAGCGGCCCGCTGCTGGTGACGCGGGAGAACCAGTTCCCCGCCGTCACCATCAGCTTCAACCTGGCGCCGGGCATGGCGCTGGGCCAAGCGATCGCCGACATCACCGCCGCCGGCCAGCAGATCGGCCTGCCCGACAGCATCGCCGGCCGCTTCGCCGGCGACGCCGCGGAGTTCGCCTCATCGCTTGAGGGGCAGCCCTGGCTGATCCTGGCCGCGGTGGTGGTCATCTACATCGTGCTCGGCGTGCTCTACGAGAGCTTCATCCACCCCATCACCATCCTCTCCACCCTGCCCTCAGCCGGCATCGGCGCGCTGCTGGCGCTGGAGCTGTGGGGGCTGGATCTCTCCGTGGTGGGGCTGATCGGCATCATCCTGCTGATGGGCATCGTCAAGAAGAACGCCATCATGATGATCGACTTCGCGCTGGAGGCGCAGCGCGACCACGGCATGAGCCCGCGCGACGCGATCCGCGAGGCGGCGCTGCTGCGCTTCCGCCCGATCATGATGACCACCGCCGCCGCCCTGCTCGGCGCCCTGCCGCTGGTGCTGCAATCGGGCGTTGGCTCCGAGCTGCGGCTGCCGCTCGGCGTCTCCATCGTGGGCGGGCTGCTGCTGAGCCAGCTGGTCACGTTGTTCACCACCCCCGCGGTCTATCTGGGGCTGGAGGACCTGCGCGCCGCGCTGGCCCGGCGCGGCCGGGAAAAGGCGGCCTGAGGCGATGTTCTCCATCTCCGCCCCCTTCCTGCGGCGGCCGGTGGCCACGGTGCTGCTGGCCGTCGGGCTGGCGCTGGCCGGGCTGGTGGCACTGCGCGAGCTGCCCGTCTCGGCCATGCCGCGCGTCGATATCCCGACGCTGTTCGTCAGCGTCAGCCAGCCCGGCGCCAACCCGGAGACGCTGGCGGCCACCGTCATCGCGCCGCTGGAGCGGCGCATCGGCGAGGTGGCGGGCATCACCGAGATGACCTCCTTCGCCAGCACCGGCACCGGCAACATCATCATCCAGTTCGACCTCTCCCGCACCCAGTCGGACGCGGCGCGGGACGTGCAGGCGGCGGTGAACGCGGCGCGGGAGGACCTGCCCTCCGGCCTGCCCAACCCGCCCAGCATCCGCAAGATCAACCCGGCCGACGCGCCGGTGCTGATCCTGGCCATGACCGCCGACACGCTGCGCGCCAGCGCGCTCTACGACGTGGCCGACAGCATCGTGGCGCAGCGCCTGGCGCAGGTGAAGGGTGTCGCGCAGGTGCAGGTGGGCGGCGCCGACCAGCCGGCCGTGCGCATCGCGGTGAACCCGGACGCGGCGGCGGCGGCGGGCGTCTCCTTCGAGGACATCCGCACCGCCGTCACCCAGGCCAACATCACCCAGCCGGTGGGGCATATCGAGGGGCCGGAGCAGGCCACCAGCCTCGCGGTGAACGACCGGCTGGACCGCGCCGCGCAGTACGCGCCGCTGGTCATCCGCACCGCGGAGGGGGGCGTGCTGCGCCTGTCGCAGATCGCCAGCGTCACGGACGCCACCCGCTCCCGCCGCCAGGCCGCCTGGTTCAACGAGCGCCCGGCCATCCTGATGATGGTCTTCAAGCAGGCCGACGCCAACGTGCTGGAGGTGGTGGACGGCGTGCGCGCCATGCTGCCGCAGCTGGAGCGCTGGGTGCCCGGCGGCGTGCGCATCGAGACGATGAGCGACCGCTCCGGCACCATCCGCGCCAGCGTCGAGGAGGTGGAGCTGACGCTGCTGATCACCGTGGCGCTGGTGATCGGGGTGGTGGCGCTGTTCCTGCGGCGCACCGGGCCGGTTGTCGCGGCCAGCGTCACCGTGCCGCTCTCGCTGCTCGGCACGCTCTTCGTCATCTGGCTGATGGGCTATTCGCTCAACAACTTCTCGCTGATGGCGCTGATCGTCTCGGTGGGCTTCGTCGTCGACGACGCTATCGTCATGATCGAGAACATGGCGCGGATGCGCGAGCGCGGCATGGCGCCCTTCGAGGCGGCGCTGGAGGGCGCGCGGCAGATCGGCTTCACCATCGTCTCCATCACCCTCTCGCTGGTGGCGGTGTTCATCCCGCTGCTGGCGATGGAGGGCATCGTCGGCCGGCTGTTCCGCGAATTCTCCGCCACCATGGCGATCGCGGTGCTGATCTCGGCGGTGCTGGCGCTGACGCTGACGCCGATGCTGGCCGCCCATCTCGGCCGTGCCGAGGAGCGCCCGCCCGGCCGCTTCGGCCGCGCCTTCGAGGCGGGCATGGACGGGATCATCCGCGGCTACATGTGGTCGCTGGGCTGGGTGCTGCGCTTCCGCTGGCTGTCGCTGCTGGCCAGCCTCGGCTTCCTGGTGCTGACGGTGTGGCTCTACATGAGCGTGCCGAAAGGGCTGTTCCCGGAGCAGGACACCGGGCTGCTGGCCGGCAACGCCCAGGCGGCGCCGGACACCTCCTTCGCCACCATGGTGGGCTACCAGGAGCAGCTGACGCGCATCATCCTGCGCGACCCGGCAGTGGCCAGCGTCGGCTCGCAGATCGGCGGCAGCAGCTGGAGCGGCGGCACCAACACGGGGCAGTTCTACATCGCGCTCAAGCCGCGCGCCGAGCGGGATGCCTCGGCGGCGCAGGTGATCGAGCGGCTGCGCGCCCCGCTCGGCCGCATCCCTGGCGTCAACGCCTTCCTGCGCGCGCAGCAGGATCTGTTCGTGGGCGGCCGGCCGGGCAATGCCGCCTACTCCTACATCCTGCTCGGCACCGACCTGGAGGAGCTCCGCACCTGGACCAACACCATGGTCGAGAAGCTGCGCACCGTGCCCGGCATCGCCGATGTCTCCAGCGACCAGGAACGCTCGGGCCTCACCAACCGCGTCATCATCGACCGCGACGCGGCGGCGCGGCTCGGCGTCTCCATCACCGCCATCAGCAGCGCCTTCAACAACGCCTTCTCGCAGCGGCAGATCTCGACGCTCTACGGCGCCCGCAACCAGTACAAGGTGGTGCTGGAGATCGACCCTGCCCTGCAGCAGGGCGCGGTGCAGCTCGACCGCATCTTCGTCCCCGGGCGGGACGGCGCGCAGGTGCCGCTCGCCGCCGTGGCGCGGGTGGAGCGCGACGTGGCGCCGCTGCGGGTGACGCATCGCGGCCAGTTCCCGGCCACCACCATCAGCTTCAACCTCGGCCCCGGCCTGGCGCTGGGCGACGCCACGGCGCTGGTGCAGCAGGCCGAGCGCGAGGTGATGCTGCCCGGCACGCTGCGCGCGCAATATGGCGGCAACGCCGCCGCCTTCCAGGATTTCAGCCGCTCGCAGCCGCTGCTGATCCTGGGCGCGGTGCTGGCCATCTACATCGTGCTCGGCGTGCTCTACGAGAGCTTCATCCACCCGCTGACCATCATCTCCACCCTGCCCACGGCGGGCTTGGGCGCGCTGCTGGCCATGGTGATCACCGGCATCCCGCTCTCGGTGATGGCGCTGATCGGCATCATCCTGCTGATGGGCATCGTCAAGAAGAACGCCATCATGCTGGTGGATTTCGCGCTGGAGCATGAGCGGGAGAAGGGCATCGGCGGCGAGGAAGCCATCCTGGCCGCCTGCCGGGACCGCTTCCGGCCGATCCTGATGACCACGCTTGCCGCGCTGCTCGGCGCGGTGCCGCTGGCGGTGGGCACCGGCACGGGGGCGGAGATGCGCCAGCCGCTCGGCATCACCATCATCGGCGGGCTCGTCGTGTCGCAGCTGCTGACGCTCTACACCACCCCGGTCATCTTCCTGGCGCTCGACAGGCTGCGGCACCGTGGCGGGGCGCTGGTGCCGCGGCGGGCATGAAAAAAGAAAAGCGGGGAAGAATTCCTTCTTCCCCGCCCCCCATCATCTTCTTCCTGTCCGTCACGCAGCCTGCGGCAGTTCCTCCGCCACGTCGCCCAGCATGGCGCGGTCGGCCACCTCGGCCAGGCGGGCCCGGTCGAAGCCGTTGAAGCCGGTGCGCAGGCAGGCGCCATAGGCCCCGAGCTGGCCGATCTCGATCCAGTCGCCCTCCCGCACATCCTCCGGCAGCTCGAAGGGGCCGCGCATGATGTCGGCGCTGTCGCAGGTGGGGCCGAAGAGCGAGAAGCCGCGCCGCACCGGCGAGGCGCCGCCCTCCGGCCGCAGCAGCCGCGCCGGGAAGCGGAAGCCCGGCGCGCCGGCATCGGAGAGGCTGCCATAGACGCCATCGTTCACGTACAGCATCCCGCCGCGCCGCATCTGCACCTGCACCACCACGGAGCCGCCGGCGGCGGCCAGGGCGCGCCCCGGCTCCGCCCACAGCTCAGCCTGCGGCAGGCCCAGCGCCTCGAAGGCCGCCTCGATCTCGGCGAAATAGGCGCCGAGCGGCAGCGGCTCGATCTCCGGATAGGCTACGGGGAAGCCGCCGCCGACATCGACCACCTCGACCGCCACCCCGGCCATGCGGATCGCCTGGCCCGCCAGCGCGATGGCACGCCGGTAGGCCAGCGGGTCCATGCACTGCGAGCCGACATGGAAGGAGATGCCGAGCCGCGCCGCGTGCGGGCGCGCCGCGCGCAGCAGGGCCACGGCCTCCTCCAGCCCGGCGCCGAACTTGCCGGAGAGGTCGTACAGCGCACCGCCCCCCGGCGGCGGCGCGATGCGCACCACCAGCCCCAGCCCATCGGCCGCGCCGGCGCCCGTCTCCGCCAGGATCTTCGCGAGCTCGCTCGCATCGTCCAACACGAAGTCGTGCACGCCCTGGTGCTCCCACGCCTCGCGGATGGCGGGGCGGGACTTCACCGGATGCATGAAGTGGATGGCGGCCTCGGGGAACAGGCTGCGCACCAGCGCCACCTCGGCGGCCGAGGCGCAGTCGAAGTGCCGCACGCCACCTTCCCAGAGCGCGCGCAGCACGGCGGGCTCCGGGTTGCACTTCACGGCGTAGAGCACGGTGCCGGGGAAGCCGCCGACGAAGTCCCGCGCCGCCTCGGCGATGACAGCCGGGCGCAGGCAGAGCACCGGCTCGGCCGGGCGCTCGGCGGCGACCAGCGCCTCCACGCTGGGCAGGCGCGCCTCGGAACGCAGGGAACGGCGCAGCGGCGCCACGGCGGAACGCGAGCGGATCAGGCCCATGGACGGAACCCCCACAACATCGGAGCGGAACGGGACGAGAAGAGAAGACGGGCGACGGCGTCAGACCGGGGCGTCAGGCCCCGGCGGATGCGTCAGGCGATGTTGCGATGGTCTGGCATCGCAGCGGTCCGGTCACCGAACATAGCCACTTCCTTCCAGTGAAGCCGGCCCACGGGAATGGCCGGCACGAGCGAGAAGGACGCGTTTACGTCGTTGCTGTGCCCTGCTCTGCGGGGCTCGCGGCACGTGCGATAGCGTCAGCGAATGCGCCAGATAAGCAGCGCGGTGAGCTATTTAAAGCCATGCCGCGCCGGCAGGGACGCGTTTTCGGTGCCTCAGCCCCGGGGCTTGGGCATGGCCACGAGCGCCAGGTATTCCCAGGCGATGGTCGCGGCGGCCAGCGCGGTGATTTCCGACACGTCGTAGGCCGGCGCCACCTCGACGATGTCCATGCCGCGCCAGTCCAGCCCGCCGAGCCGGCGCAGGATGGCCTGTGCCTGCCAGGAGGCGAGGCCGCCGATCTCCGGCGTGCCGGTGCCGGGGGCGAAGGCGGGGTCCAGCGTGTCGATGTCGAAGCTGAGATAGGCGGGGGCATCGCCCACCACCGCGTGGATGCGCTCGGCCACGGCGGCGGGGCCGGCCTCGTGCACCGTCTGTGCGTCGAGGATGGTGACGCCCTGCGACAGGGTCCAGTCCCACACCTCGCGCTGCACGGGGGAGCGGATGCCCACCTGGATCATCCGCTGCGGGTCCACCAGCCCCTCGCGCAGCGCGTGGTAGAACACCGAGCCGTGCCCGTAGATCTGGCCGAAATTGTCCGGCCAGGTGTCCACATGCGCGTCGAAATGCACCAGCGCGAGCGGGCTGCCCAGGCGGCGCGAGAGAGCGCGCAGCAGCGGCAGGGTGATGCCATGCTCGCCGCCCAGCGCGATCAGGTGCGAAAGGTCCGCCGCCTGCGCCTCGATCGCCGCCAGGCTGCCGGGCAGGTCCCCCAGCGCGATGGAGAACTCACCGAGATCCGCCAGCGAGAGGGTGGCCGGGTCCACCCAGTGCGACGGGTGCGCGCCATCGACCAACATGCGGCTGGCGGCGCGGATCGCCTGGGGGCCGGAGCGGGCGCCGGCACGGTTGGTGGTGCCGAGGTCGAGCGGGATGCCGGCCACGGCGAAATCCGCACCACGGTCGGTGCGGGTGACGCCGAGGAAGCCAGGCGGGGTCGCGAAGGTGGGGACCAGGGACATGGGGCGGGGCCTCACGCGCGGGCGGCGAAGATAGGCGTGGCGGCCCGGCGGGCGCCAGGAGGGCGGGGGCCGCGCACAGGCCCCCGCCCGGTCGGCCGGCTCAGTACCGGCGCGGCGGCCGGCGGTTCTGATACTGTTGCTGCTGCGACTGATCGTAGAGATAGCCGCCCGCGGCGCCCGCGCCGGCGCCCAGCAGCGCGCCGAAGCCGGCATCGCCGGTGAAGGAGCCGATGATGCCGCCCAGCGCGGCACCCCCGGCGGTGCCGCCGGCCACGTTGCGCGTGGTCGGGTTCATGTTGGCGCAGGCGCCGAGGGCCAGCGCCGCCAGCAGCGGCAGGGCGAGGCGGGCGGGACGCAGGATGGTGGTGCTCATTGCGACGGCTCCCTCTTAGCGGCTGGCCGGGCGGCCGGCGCGCGGCGGCGTGGTCTCGGCCGGGCAGGGATAGGTGGCCTGGGCCCAGCGGTGCAGCCCATCCAGCGCCGGCTCGGCGGCATACTGCGCGTTCTGCCGCGCCCAGGCGGCGAAAGCGATGCCGGTCTGCGCCACGGAGGGCGCCGGGCTGGGCACGCAGTAGAGCGGCTTGCGGCCGCTGCCGGCCGGGAACATGGCGGCGTGGTACTGGCCCGCCGCGGTGATGTAGCCCTGGCAGTAGGCGATGGCCTCCAGCCGCAGCGGGCCGGGGGCGGGGTCGCAGATGGCGGCCAGATCGGCCACGGTGCGCACCTGGGTCACGGGCGGGCTGGAAGGAGCTGTCGTGCTGGTCTGCGCCAGGGCGGGAGAAGCCGCCGCGGCCGCAAGCGCGGCAGCCACAATAATGTTCCGCATCGATGATGATCCTCGCGGTTAAAACAGTGGCGTGGCGGAGATTATTCTTTCCTGGCTGGCAGTAAAGCCCACCCTTTCACAAGATCGGCTTCATGTCTTGCAGGCAAGATCAACAGGAATGTTTTTGTCAATTCGAAGGCGGGAAAAGGCGAGACGGCAATCTGCACCGTCCCGCTCCCGCTGGGGCAGAGGGAGCGGTCTCCTTCCCGCCTCAACGGTGGCAGCAATCCTTCCGCGCGGCCTTGTCAGGCCTTGCCGCGCGGCGCCGGCTTGGCCTTCGGCTTGGCGGCCGGCCCGGGCGTGGGCTGGGCGGCCGGCTGGGTAGTTGCCGGCTGGGTAGTTGCAGGCTGGGCAGCGGCCGGCTGGGCAGCGGATTTGGGCGGCGGCTTCGGCTTGCCGGATTTGGCGGGCTTGGCCGGTGCCGGTTCCGGCCGCTCCTCCACCGTGGCCGACCGGGCGGGGAGCGCCTCGTCCTGCGGCACGGCCGGCAGCGGCTCCTCCGGATAGCTGGGGCTGGTCATGCTGGGCGGGTCGCTGGCGGGAAAGGTATCGGCCAGCTGGTCGTCCAGGCTGCCGGAAGGCGGCTCCATCTCCTCCCGGGCGCGGTGCCAGTAGTGCTCCGCCTTCCCCTCCTGCCGGCCCTCGGCTTCCCACATCTCGTAGGCACGGGCGCGGATGCGCTCCTCCCGGTCCGGTGACGTGTCGCTCATGCACAATCTCCTCTCGCGGGCGCCGCGTCCGGCCGGCCCGCCTGCGCAGACATCGGGTGGCGCGTGGTGGCGCTGCTCACAATTCCCGGGCCAGCAGCCGGTTCACGGTGCGGCAGGCGGCCACCACGGCCAGCAGCAAAAGCCCCTGGCGGATCAGCCCGGCGGGGGTCAGATCGTAGGCGCCCAGTTGCAGTTGCGTCGGCAGAACGTGCAGCATCGCCTGAAGTTCCGGCTCGGCCGAGATCTGGCCGACCAGGCGCAGCGCCCCCCACCAGAGCGCGCCGACGAACAGCAGGAGCGGCGCCAGCAGCTCCGCCAGGAGCTCGATGAAGGTGACGGCGAAGCTGGCCAGCGCCTTGGCCACGACGGCCAGGCCACGCAGCGCCGGCGAGCCATGCGCCATGGCCGGACGTGCCTCCAGGCCATGGCGGGATGAGGGTGAGCGCATCGATCGAACTCCGCCGCGTCCCCGGAAAGACGGGAACGGCCGGAATGTGACCCGCTCCGGTTGTGCCGTCAGGTAACGCTGCCGCGAGCGCGGGGGGGCGGCCCGCTCATTGCGCGGCGTTGACGTTCCGCGGCCATTCTGTTGACCTTCCGGCTAAGGGCGGGCGGAGGGGATATGCCCACCGCCGGCGCGACAGGGAGAAAGACCGCCCCGAACGGCTGGCCACCCGCAGGGATGGCGGGCCGGACACGGCGCGAGGTCGACGGCTTGCAACCGCCTGGAGAGGAGAGGTCCGCCTATGTTCAAGGCATCCCGCCGCACCGCCACCCGGCCGATGATGCGCTGGCTCGGGGGCGCCGCCCTCCTGCTAGGCGCGCTCGGCGCCGCCGCGCCGGCCGGCGCGCAATCCGCCCCGCGCGACGCCCTGCTGGTCCTGCGCGAAATCGACGCCGACCGCTACGACCCCGCCCGCACCTCCTCCCTCGCGGCGGGCGAGGCGCTGTTCCTGCTGTCCGACACGCTGGTGACGATGGACTGGGACCAGCGCACCATCCGCCCCGGCCTGGCCGAGAGCTGGAGCATCAGCGAGGATGGCCGCACCTACACCTTCAAGCTGCGCCAGGGCGTCACCTTCTGCGACGGCAAGCCCTTCACCGCGAAGGATGCCGCCTATTCGCTGAAGCGCTGGGTGGACCCGGCGACGCGCAGCCCGGTGCGCTGGCGCGCCGGCCCGGTGCAGGACATCCGCGCGGTGGACGACCACACCCTGGTCTATGAGCTGAAGGAGCCCTTCAGCGAGCTGCTGCTGCAACTGACGCAGTATTTCGGCAGCATCGTCGACCAGGCGACGGTGGAGCGGCTGGGCGACAATTTCGGCGTGCAGGGCTTCAACGGCACCGGCCCCTATTGCTGGCAGTCCTGGACGCCGCGGCAGGAGATGGTGCTGACGAAGCACCCGCGCTACAACTGGGGCCCGCCGATCTACAAGAACCCCGCGCCGCAGGTGGAGCGCATCATCCTGCGCATCATCCCCGAGGCCACCACGCGGCTCGCCGCCGTGCAGTCCGGCCAGGGCGACGTGACGCAGTGGATTCCCTATTTCGCGCTCGAGGGGCTGCGCCGCATCCCGACGCTGAAGCTGCAGCAGCAGCCGGTGCACTTCTTCGACCACTTCCTCGGCTTCAAGGTGGACAAGCCGGTGAGCGGCGACCCTGCCATCCGCGAGGCGGTGAACCTGGCGGTGGACAAGCAGGCCATCGCCAAGGCCGTCTTCTTCGGCGCGGGCGAGGCAGCCACCGCCTACCTCAACCCCGCCGCCCTCGACTTCAACCCCGAGGCGGCCAAGCTGGTGCCGCAATTCGATGCCAGCGCGGCGCGCAAGGTGCTGGACGAGGCGGGCTGGACGCCCGGCTCCGACGGCGTGCGGGTGAAGGACGGGCAGCGCGCCTCGCTGCTGCTCTACGCGCTGCAGACCGCGGTCAACAGCACGGTGATGCAGGCGATCCAGGCCGATCTGCGGCGCGTCGGCATCGAGCTGCGGGTGCAGCTGTGGGATGCCACGGTGGGCTGGGGCAAGCTGGCGACGCAGGAATTCGACGCCTTCGTCATGTCCTACCCCTACATGTCGGCCACCGACGCCTTCTCGCTCTACTTCCCGAGCACCAACCGCCCGACACCGAACCGGATGAACTGGAACGACCCCGAGACGGACGAGGCGCTGCGCCAGGCGCGCGGCGCGACCGACCCGGCCGAGCGGGCCCGGGTGATGGGCGACCTGCAGAAGCGCATCGCCGAGGCGAATGTCTGGCTGCCGCTGCTGCGCCAGCCGCTCTGGGTGGTCTCCACCCAGCGGGTGGAGGGGGTGCGGCCACACGGCATCTATGGCGTGGCCCTCTACAAGGGGCTGGATATCCGCCTGACACGCTGAGGCAGGACAAGGGGTTGGCCGGATTTTCCACACCGGCCTCCCGGTTTTATCCCCAGATCGCTCCACGGAATCTGGGGATAACTTTGTGCCGGGGTTGTCTCAGGCGGCGCGGCGGATCTCGCGCAGCCGCACGCCGCTTTCCGCCATGGCGGGCATCCGGTTCAGCCGGATGGAGAGGTCCTGCGGCGGCAGGGCATAGCGCATGGCCTGGCTGAGCAGCCGCACGGCGCGGCCCATCAGCGCGATGGTGATCCACTCGCCCGGGCAGCGGTGCCCCTGGTACGGGTCACCCGCCCCCTGCGGGACGAGGGTGTCCGGGTCGCCCGGCCAGCCGTGGAAACGCTCGGGGCGGAAGCGGTGCGGCTCCGGCCAGAGGCGCGGGTCGTGATTGGTGCCGTAGAGGTCGAGCAGCACCCAGTCGCCCGCCGCGAAGCGGTGGCCGTGCCATTCGAAGGCCTCGCAGGCCCGCCCGCCGATCATCGGGAAGAAGGGATAGAAGCGCCGCACCTCCTGTACGAAGGGCTCCAGGCCGTCCTCCTCTCCCGCGGCGAAGCGGGCCCGCCAGGCGGGGTTCTCATGCAGGGCCAGGGCGGCGAAGGCGATGAAGCGCCCCACCGCGACGGTCGGGCGGAGGATGTTGATCAGTTCCACGGCGGCCGCCTTCTCGTCCAGCGGCGTGCCGTCCGGCGCGCGGTGCGCGGCGATCAGCGCCGCCGCGCTGCCCTCGGGCACCGGCACCGCGCCGGCGCGGATCTCCCGCACCAGGGCGCGCATCCGCCGCTCGGTGCGGGCGCGCAGGCGCAGCGCGTTCAGCGTGCCGGGGCCGACGCGGCCGGAATACTCGATCATGGCCGTGAGCTCGGCGGCCAGGGTGGGGGCGTCCTCCTCCCGCAGGGGCACGCCGGCCCAGTCGCAGGCCACGCGCGTCAGCAGCAGGCCCATCTCCTCGAACAGCGCCACCTCCCCGGCCGCCTCCCAGCGCGGCAGGGCCTCGCGCCAGTGCTTCTCCAGCAGGTCGGCGGCGCCGGCGATGGCGCCGGGCGACATCATGGCCATGAACATCGCCTTGCGGTGCCGGTGCGCCGCGCCGTCCAGCGCCTGCACGCTGCCCTTGTCCTGCAGCAGCCACAGCGTGGTGCGCGGCATGGCGCCCTGGCGGGTGAAGCGGCCCGGCGCGTAGAACATCCGCGCCGCCTCCGCCCCGCGCATGCACAGCACGGGCGTCATCATCAGCCGGGTGGCGAAGAGGTCGGTGCCCAGCTCGTCGCAGCGGCGGCCGATGAAGGTGTAGCCCTCGCGCAGCAGGGCCAGGGTGTCGTCGAGGGCGGGGGCGCGGGGGGTGTCCGGCATGCCCGGCTCCTTCCATGGCGGCGTGGTCCGTCACGGACGGAACCCGAAGCGGGCGGGAGGGTTGCCGCCCCCCTCCCCTCCCGCCCGCGGGCACGCTCAGTCGTAGCGCAGCTCGCCCGCCTTGCCGCCGAAGATGCGCCAGGCCAGCAGGGTGTAGGCCAGGATCACCGGCAGCACGAACAGCGCGCCGGCCAGGATGATGGTCAGGCTCTCCGGCGACGCCGCGGCCTGCCACAGCGTCAGCCGGTCCGGCACGATATAGGGGAAGAAAGACCAGGCGAGTCCGGTGAAGGAGAGCACGAACAGCCCCGTGGCGCCCCAGAAGGGCAGCCGCTCCAGGGCGCCGTCCGGCAGCGGCAGGTGCTTCAGCAGGCTGTGCAGGCCGAGCAGCAGCACGAAGGTGGTGGCCGGCAGCGGCGCCAGCAGCACCAGGTTCGGCATCTCCAGCCAGCGCGCCAGGATGCGGGGCGAGGCCAGCGGAGTGGCCAGCGAGACGGCGAGGATGCCGAGCCCCACCAGCCAGAGCGTAGGGCGCGCCCAGGCCACGGCGCGGCGCTGGAGGTCGCCCTCGGTGCGCCAGATCAGCCAGCAGGCGCCGATGAAGGCATAGCCCGCCGCCAGCCCCACCGCCGAGAGGGCGGCGAAGGCCTGCGGCGCGAGGCCCCCCGCGAAGCCCAGCACGTAGCGGCCGAGCATCCAGCCCTGGGAGAGCGCGGCCAGCAGGGAGCCGGCGAAGAAGGCGTGGTCCCAGGCCCGCTTGCCCAGCACCGAGGCGGCCTTGGCGCGGAACTCGAAGGCCACGCCGCGCAGGATCAGCCCGGCCAGCATCACCGCGACCGGCAGGTAGAGCGCGGTGAGGATGGCGCCATGCGCGATGGGGAAGGCCACCAGCAGCAGGCCGACGCCCAGCACCAGCCAGGTCTCGTTGGCGTCCCAGAAGGGGCCGATGGAGGCGACCATGCGGTCGCGCTCCGCCTCCTCGGTGGTGGCGTTCAGCAGCAGGCCGACGCCGAGGTCGTAGCCGTCCAGCACCACATAGGCGAGGACGGAGACCGCCATCAGCACGGCGAAGATCACCGGCAGCAGCTCGGGGTCGAGGAAGGGGGTCATGGCGGCGTCCTCAGGAGGCGCGGGCGACCAGGCCGCCGGCGGGCAGCCCCGCCTCCGGCATGGCGCGGCCCTTGCGGGCGAGGCGGAACAGGGCGGCGACATAGGCGGCCAGCAGCACCGCGTAGAGGGTGAGGTACATGGCCAGCGTCAGGCCGATATTGCCCGCCGGCACCGGCCCCACCGCCTGGGCGGTGGAGAGCACGCCGGTGACCAGCCAGGGCTGCCGGCCGATCTCGGTGACGTACCAGCCGGCGAGCGTCGCCACCCATCCGGCGAAGGTCATCGCCACCAGGCCGCGCAGCAGCCACGCCGGCAGCGCGCCGCGCCGCCAGAGGTAGAAGGCCGAGGCCAGCCCCGCGCCGATCATCAGCAGCCCGGTGCCGACCATGACGCGGAAGGCATAGAACACCGGCTTCACCGGCGGGTGGTTGCCCTCGAACTGGTCCAGCCCCGGCACCACGCCCGCGGGGCTGTGCCTGAGGATGATGCTGGCCATCGAGGGGATGCCGATCTCCAGGCGGTTCTCGCGCGCTACCTCGTCCGGCACGGCGAAGAGCAGCAGCGGCACATGGCTTCCGGTGCGCCAGTTGCCCTCCATCGCCGCCACCTTGGCCGGCTGGTGCTCCAGCGTGTTCAGCCCGTGCATGTCGCCGATCAGCGCCTGGGTGGGGGCCAGGAGGGCGGCCATCACCACGCCGGTGCGGAGCGCGTTGCGCACGCCCGGCGCCGTGTCGCCGCGCAGCCAGCGCCAGGCGGAGAGGCCGGCCATCAGGAAGGCCACCGTCAGCGCCGAGGCCACCAGCATGTGGGTCAGCCGGTAGGGCATGGAGGGGTTGAGGATGATCGCCGCCCAGTCCGTCGCGTGCGCCACGCCGTCGCGCAGCTCGAAGCCCTGCGGCGTGTGCATCCAGGAGTTCAGCACGATGATCCAGAAGGCGCTCATCGTCGTGCCGAAGGCGACGAGGAAGGTGGCCAGGGTGTGCAGCCAGCCCGGCACGCGGCGGAAGCCGAACAGCATGATGCCGAGGAAGGTGGCCTCCAGGAAGAAGGCCGTCAGGATCTCGTAGGCCAGCAGGGGGCCGGCGATGTTGCCCACATGCTGCATGAAGCCCGGCCAGTTGGTGCCGAACTGGAAGCTCATGGTGATGCCCGAGACCACGCCGAGCGCGAAGGAGAGGGCGAACACCTTCACCCAGAAGCGGTAGGCCTCCATCCAGGCCATGTCGCGGCTGCGGCTGTAGCGCAGCTTGAAGTAGAGCAGCACCCAGCCGAGCGCGATGGTCACGGTCGGGAACAGGATGTGGAAGGAGATGTTCGCCGCGAACTGGATGCGGGCGAGGAGGGTCGGGTCCATGGGAGGGCTACTCCGTGGGGGTCGGGCGCCGGTTGCGCGCCGCCGGGCGCGCCAGCGAGACGATCTTGTCCTTGGCCTCCAGCAGGCGCGTGACGCGCGCGCCGAGCGCCAGCAGCGCCGC
This sequence comes from Teichococcus aestuarii, assembly GCF_042651065.1. NCBI lineage: Bacteria > Pseudomonadati > Pseudomonadota > Alphaproteobacteria > Acetobacterales > Roseomonadaceae > Roseomonas > Teichococcus aestuarii. Next base: position 11,972 of record NZ_JBHSCH010000008.1, on the reverse strand, counting down.
CAGGCGCTCCGTCTCCAGCCGCTTCACGTCGTCGTACCAGGTGGTCAGCCGCTCGATCAGCGTGTGCATCTCGGCGATGCGCTCCTGGGCGTGGCGCTCGGCCTCGCTGCCGGGGGATTGCATCAGCAGCTCGCGCAGCACCGAGAGGGTGGGGTCCACCTCGCGCTTCTTCCGCTCCTCGGCCAGCGTTCGCAGGATCTGCCAGACATCGTCGGGGGTGGTGTAGTGGTCCCGCCGGTCATCCGGGATGTGCTTGGGGATGATCAGGTTCCAGGCCTGCAGCTCGCGCAGCCCCATCGAGACGTTGGAGCGCGAGACGCCGAGCGCCTCGACGATCTGCTCGGCGTTGAGCGGCACGGGCGAGACGTAGAGCAGGGCGTAGATCTGCCCCACCGTGCGGTTGATGCCCCAGCGGCTGCCCATCTCGCCGAAATGCAGCACGAAGGCCTGGGCGACGGGAGGGAGGTTCATGCATTCCTGCCGATTCGGAAATTTCAGTATTTTCTGAAATCTTGATATAGGTCGTTGCGCCGGGCGGCAAGGGTCCGGCCGGCCGCCGGCTGACCCATTGCTGATCGCCGCCCCGCTGGACGCGCGGGCGCGGCGGGGGCAGGCTGGGGCGCATGAGCTTCCTGTCGATCTACCGCCACGGCTTCGCCCGCGTGGCCGCCTGCACCACCCGCTGCACCCTGGCCGACCCTGCCGCCAACGCGCAGGCGATCCTGGCCGCGGCGCGGCATTGCGACGCCGAGGGTGCCGCGCTCGCGGTGTTCCCGGAGCTCGGCCTCTCCGGCTACGCGATCGACGACCTGCATCTGCAGGACACGCTGCTGGACGCGGTGGAGGCGGCGGTCGCCACGCTGCTGGAGGCCAGCGCCACGCTGCGGCCGCTGCTGCTGGTGGGGGCGCCGGTGCGGCATGCGGGGCGGGTGTACAACACGGCGCTGGCCATCCAGCGCGGCCGGCTGCTCGGCGTGGTGCCGAAGCAGCATTTGCCCAACTACCGGGAGTTCTACGAGCACCGCTGGTTCGCCTCCGGCCACGGCACGGAGGGCGGCATGATCCGCCTGGCGGGCCAGGAGGCGCCCTTCGGCCCCGACCTGCTGTTCGACGCCGAGGACGTGCCGGGCCTCGTGATCCACGCCGAGGTGTGCGAGGACCTCTGGGTGCCCTTCCCCCCCAGCGCCGAGGGCGCGCTGGCCGGCGCGCTGGTCCTGGCCAACCTCTCGGCCAGCAACATCACGGTGGGCAAGGCGGAGACGCGGCGGCTGCTCTGCCAGTCGCAATCGGCGCGCTGCCTCGCGGCCTATCTCTACGCCGCGGCGGGGGTGGGCGAGTCCACCACCGACCTCGCCTGGGACGGGCAGGTCTCGATCTTCGAGAACGGCGCCATCCTGCGCGAGAGCGAGCGCTTCCCGGACGCCGACCAGATCGTGCTGGCCGATATCGACCTCGACCTGCTGCGGCAGGAGCGGGCGCGGCAGGGCACCTTCGACGACAACCGCCGCCGCCATGCCCCCGCCTTCCGCCGCCAGGCCTTCCGGCTGGAGCCGCCGGAGGGCGACATCGGCTTCCACCGCGCGCTGGAGCGCTTCCCCTTCGTGCCGGCCGACCCGGCGCGGCTGGAGCAGGATTGCTACGAGGCCTACAACATCCAGGTCTCCGGCCTGGTGCAGCGGCTCACCGCCACGCGCGGCGGCAAGATCGTCATCGGCGTCTCGGGCGGCCTCGATTCCACCCAGGCGCTGATCGTCGCCGCCCGGGCGATGGACCGGATGGGCAAGCCGCGCACCGACATCATCGGCTACACCCTGCCCGGCTTCGGCACCTCGGCCGGCACCAAGACCAACGCCCACGCGCTGATGCAGGCGCTCGGCATCACCGCGCTGGAGCTGGACATCCGGCCGGCGGCGAAGCAGATGCTGACCGATCTCGGCCACCCCTTCGGCCGTGGCGAGCCGGTCTATGACGTCACCTTCGAGAACGTCCAGGCCGGGCTGCGCACCGACTACCTGTTCCGCGCCGCCAACCACCATGGCGGCATGGTGCTCGGCACGGGCGACCTCTCGGAGCTGGCGCTGGGCTGGTGCACCTATGGCGTGGGCGACCAGATGTCGCACTACAACGTCAATGCGGGCGTGCCGAAGACGCTGATCCAGCACCTCATCCGCTGGGTCATCGGCTCCGGGCAGTTCGATGCGGCGGTGGGCGCCACGCTGCAATCGGTGCTGGACACCGAGATCTCGCCCGAGCTGGTGCCGGCCGGCGAGGACCAGCAGCTGCAGAGCACCGAGGCCAAGATCGGCCCCTACGCGCTGCAGGATTTCCACCTGTTCTACACGCTGCGCTACGGCTTCCGCCCGTCCAAGATCGCCTTCCTGGCGCTGATGGCCTGGGGCGACGCGGCCGCTGGCCGCTGGCCGCCCGGCTTCCCGGAGGGGAAGCGCGGCGCCTACGACCTGCCCACCATCCGCCACTGGCTGGAGGTGTTCCTGCAGCGCTTCTTCGGCTTCGCCCAGTTCAAGCGCAGCGCCATGCCGAACGGGCCGAAGGTGGCCGCCGGCGGCTCGCTCTCGCCGCGCGGCGACTGGCGCGCGCCTTCGGATGGCAATGCCAACGCCTGGCTGGAGGAACTGCGCCGCAACGTGCCGCAGGGCTGAGCCATCCGGGAACCGCCGCTCCCCTGGCCGCTTATGCAGGAACGGCACGGCCACGCAGCAGGAGAGATGACGACATGGCTTGGAAGAACGGGTTGCAGCGCGGCCCCCTGACGGCGCGCTGCGCGCATCTCTGCGTGGACATGCAGAACCTGTTCGGGCCCGGCTCGGAGTGGGAGACGCCGTGGATGCAGCGCGTCCTGCCGCTGGTGGTCCAGCTGGCCGGCGTCTTCCCGGACCGCACGATCTTCACCCGCTTCATCCCCGCCCAGCGGCCGCAGGACGCACCCGGCATGTGGCGCGAATACTACGAGCGCTGGTCCTCCGTGACGCAGGATGTGCTGCCCACGGGCATGCTGGAGCTGCTTGAGCCCCTGCAGCGCTTCGTCCCGCCCGCCACGGTCATCGACAAGATGGTCTATTCCCCCTGGCTGCACCCGGCGCTGGACGACCATCTCTATTCGCGCGGCATCGACACGCTGGTGATCAGCGGGGCGGAGACGGATGTCTGCGTGCTGGCGGCCGTGCTGGGGGCGGTGGACCGCGGCTACCGCGTCGTCATCCCGACCGACGCCATCTGCTCCGGCTCCGACCGGACGCATGACGCGCTGCTGACCCTCTACAACGAGCGCTTCAGCCAGCAGATCGAGACCGCCTCGACCGACGAGATCCTGCGTTCCTGGCATTGAGCGCGATGGCGGATTCATCCGCCTGACGCCGCCCCGCATTGACAGGCCCGGCCCCGCGCCGGACCCTCCCCGCGCCGCAACGACCGGGAGAGACGCGCCATGCGCCGCAGCCACCCCCTCGCCGCCGCCGCGCTGGCGCTTGCCCTGCTGCCCGGGGCGGGCCCCGCCAGGGGGCAGGCGCCCGCCCCGTCCGGCGATGCCACGCTGACCATGGGGGTGGAGGCCAGCTTCGGCGTGGACCCCCATTTCCTCTTCCTCGGCCCCAACATGGCGGCGTCCCGGCACATCTACGATTCCCTGGTGGGGCGGGACGAGGAGAGCCGCTTCACCCCCGCCCTGGCGGAAGCCTGGCGGGCGCTGGACGCGCAGACCTGGGAATTCTCCCTCCGGCGCGGCGTCACCTTCCAGGATGGCAGCCCTTTCACGGCCGAGGACGTGGCCTTCTCCCTCGCCCGCATCCCGGCCCTGCCGAACAACCCGGGCCCCTACACCTCCAACCTGCGCACCATCAGCCGGGTGGAGGTGGTGGATGCGCACACCATCCGCCTGCACACGGACCAGCCCAACCCCACCCTGCCGGGGCAGCTCACCAACGTCTTCATCGTCTCGGCGCGGGCGGCGGGCGGGCCGGACCCGTGGGGCGCCTCCACCGCCGAGTTCGCCAGCGGCCGCGCCGCCATCGGCACCGGCCCCTTCCGGCTGGAGCGCTTCCGCGGCTCGGAAGGGATGAGCCTCTCCCGCAACGAAGGCTACTGGGGCACGCCCGCCGCCTTCGCCCGGGTCGAGATGAAGGTGATGGGCAATGACGCGGCGCGCCTCGCCGCCCTGCTCTCCGGCGACGTGGACCTGATCGAGCAGGTGCCGCCGGCCGATGTGGCGCGGCTGGAGAAGGATGCGCGGGTCAGCGTGTTCAAGCGCAACTCGGACCGGATCATGTACCTGATCCCGCATCTCGGCGCCGGCGCGCTGCCGCTGCTGGTGGGGCCGGACGGCACCCCCCTCCCCGCCAACCCGATGGCCGATGCGCGGGTGCGCCGCGCCCTCTCCCTCGCCATCGACCGCGAGGCGCTGGCAGCGCGCGGGCTGGACGGCCAGGCCATCGCCACGGTCCAGATGGTGCCGGAGGGCTTCGGCGGCTGGGACGCGGACCTGCCCGCGCCACGCCCCGACCCCGAGGCGGCGCGCCGCCTGCTGGCCGAGGCGGGCTTTCCCCAGGGCTTCGGCCTGACGATCGGCTGCTCCAACAACCGCTACACCAACGATGCCCGCGTCTGCCAGGCGGTGGGGCAGATGCTGACGCGCGCCGGCTTCCAGGCGAAGGTGGAGACGCAGCCGGGCACCGTGTTCTTCCCCCGCACCGCCGTGGGGCGGAACGACCTGCCGCTGATGCTGTTCGGCCTCTCCCTCTCCTCCTCGCGCGATGCCAGCTACATCCTCTCCACCGCCGTGCACACGCGCGACCCGGCGCGCGGCTTCGGCCAGGGCAATCGCGGCCAGTTCAGCGACGCGGCGCTCGATGCCCGCATCGCCGCGAGCATCAGCCGGATGGATGCGGGGCGGGAGGCGGCGCTGCGCGAGACCATGCGCGAAGCCATCGCGGCGTTGCCCATCATCCCGCTCTACAACCAGGTGACGATCACCGCCGCGCGGCGGGGGATTGCCTACAGCCCGCGGATGGACGAGCAACTGGTGGCCACCCACGCCCGCCCCACGGAGCCCGCCCGATGACCGAGACACCCCCGACCGGACGCCCCACCATCGCCGGCACACGCCACGCCGTCTCGGCCGGGCACTACCTGGCGGCGACGGCCGGCATCGCCATCCTGGAGGCGGGGGGCAATGCCATCGACGCCGGCTGCGCCGCCGGCATCGCCCTCGGCGTGCTGCAGCCCGACCTGGTGAACGTGGCCGGCGTGGCGCCGATCCTGATCCGGCTGGCGGACGGCACGGTGGAGAGCATCGCCGGCCTCGGCCACTGGCCGATGTCCCTGCCGCCCGACCTCTTCATGCGCGAGCATGGCGGGCGGATGCCGGAGGGCATCCTGCGCACCGTGGTGCCGGCGGCGCCCGATGCCTGGATCACCGCGCTGGAGCGGCACGGCACGATGTCCTTCCCCGACATCGCCGCCTTCGCCATCCGCTACGCCGCCGAGGGCTTCCAGACCAATTCGCTGCTGGCGCACACCATCGCCGCGCACCGCGACGAATATGCCCGCTGGCCGCAGAACGCCGCCATCTACCTGCCCGGCGGCGCGCCGCCGGCGGTGGGCTCGCTCTTCGTGCAGTCCGACCTCGCCCGAACCCTCACCTACATGGCGGACGAGGCGCGGCGGGCGGACGCCGCCGGCGGCCGCATGGCCGGCCTCGCCGCCGCGCGGGACGCCTTCTACAAGGGCGACATCGCCCGCGAGATCGTCGCCTTCCAGCAGCGCGAGGGCGGCTACCTCTCGCGCGAGGACCTGGCGGATTTCCGCTCCCGCATCGAGCCGGTGGTGCGCCGCCGCTGGCGCGGGCACGAGATCATCGCCTGCGGCCCGTGGTGCCAGGGGCCGGCGCTGATCGAGGCGCTGCTGCTGCTGGAGAAGCTCGGCCTGGACGGGCTGGCGCACAACGGCACCGACTACCTGCACCGCCTGACCGAGGCGCTGAAGGTGGCCATGGCCGACCGCGAGTACCATTTCGCCGACCCCGCCTTCGCGGAGGTGCCGGTGGATGCCTTGCTCTCCGAGGCGCATCTCGCCGCCCGCGCCCGCGCCTTCCGCGAGGAGGCGGCGCATCCGGACATGCCGCCGCCGCTGCTGGGCCAGGGCACCGGGCCGCAGGCCCAGGGCCATGGCGGGCTGCCCGGCATCGAGCCGGACACCTCCTATGTCGCGGTGGTGGACCGCTGGGGCAACGCCTTCTCCGCCACGCCCTCCGACGGCTCCTGGAATGCGCCGGTGGTGCCGGGGCTCGGCATCGTGCCCTCCTGCCGCGGCTCGCAGTCGCGCCCGGACCCGGCGCATCCGAGCGGCGTCGGCCCCGGCAGGCGGCCGCGCCTGACGCCCAACCCGGCCATGGCCGTGACGCGCGAGGGCGGCGTGATGCCCTTCGGCACGCCGGGCGGCGACGTGCAGATCCAGGCCATGCTGCAGGTGCTGCTGAACATCCTGCATTTCGGCATGGAGCCGCAGGCGGCGGTCGAGGCGCCGCGCATCGCCTCCTACGCCTTCCCCTCCTCCTTCGCGCCCTACGAATACTACCCGCGCCGCCTGGCCGTGGAATCCCGCATCCCCCAGCCGGTGCGGGAGGCGCTGGCAGCGCGCGGTCACGAGGTGAAGGAGTGGCCCGGCACCACCTGGCTCGCCGGCAGCGTCGAGCTGGTGATGACCGACCCGGCCAGCGGCCTGCGCCTGGCGGCGGCCGACCCGCGCCGGCCGGCCTACGCCATCGCCGGCTGAGCGCCGCCTCCGTCCTCTGGCTGGCCAACCGGCGACATCTGCCGCAGGAAGGCCGCCAGTTCGGAGAAGCTCTCCCGCCGGGGGTCGGTGCCGCGCCAGACGAGGCCGATCCGCCGCCCCACCCCCGGCTCCGCCAGCCGCCGCAGGCCGATGAGGCCGCCGAGATCGGTGCGGCCCTGCACCGCCAGCTGCGGCAGCAGGGAGAAGCCCTCGCCGGCGGCGATCATGTGGCGCAGCATCTCCAGGCTGCTGGCGAAGCGCTCCTCCCGCCCCTCGCGCGGCAGCGGACAGAGGGAGAGCGCCTGGTCGCGCAGGCAATGGCCCTCCTCCAGCAGCAGCAGCTCTCCCGATTGCAGCGCGTCCAGCGAGATGCGGCGCTGCGCCCGCAGGGCATGGCCTTGCGGGAAGGCCAGGAGGAAGGGCTCGAAGAACAGCTCGGCGCTCTCCAGCGCCGCGGAAGGCGCCGGCAGCGCGATCAGCGCCGCGTCCAGCTCGCCCTGCTCCAGCGCCTCCACCAGCGCGTCGGTGCGGCCTTCCTGCAGCCGCAGCACCAGCTGCGGGAAGCGCGCCCGCACATCCCGCAGCAGGGCGGGCAGGTAGTAGGGGCCGAGCGTGGCGATGACGCCGATGCGCAGCCGCCCCTTCATCGGCTCGGCCTGCTGCTGCTGCGCCAGGTCCAGCAGCCCGCGCGCCTCGCGCAGGATCGCGCGCGCCCGCTCGATCAGCGGCGCGCCCTGCGGTGTCACCGCCACCCGGCGCGGCAGGCGCTCGAACAGGACGACGCCGAGCAGGGCCTCCAGCTTGCGGATCTGCTCGCTGAGGGTGGGCTGGCTGACATGGCAGCGCTCGGCGGCGCGGCCGAAATGGCGCAGATCGGCCACGGCGACGGCGTATTCCAGGTCGCGCAGCGACAGGCCGGCCATGTTGTGCAGGGTCATGAGGGTTATTATCGTTCGGTCATGCCTATCGCAACAACATAGAAGATCGATTTAACCGATCAATACCCTCGAGCTAGACAGTCTGGACCCTGCCGAGAGGAATTCCAGAATGTCCGACCCGACGCGACGCCCCGTCCTGACGACCACCGCCGGCGCCCCCATCGCCGACAACCAGAACAGCCTCTCCGCCGGGCCGCGCGGCCCGCTGCTGCTCCAGGACTACCAGCTGATCGAGAAGCTGGCGCACCAGAACCGCGAGCGCATCCCCGAGCGCGTGGTGCACGCCAAGGGCTCCGGCGCCTATGGCACGCTGACCGTCACCGGCGACATCTCGAAATACACCCGCGCCAAGGTGTTCCGCCCCGGCAGCCAGACCGAGCTGCTGCTGCGCTTCTCCACCGTGGCTGGCGAGCGCGGCGCGGCCGATGCGGAGCGCGACGTGCGCGGCCTCGCCATCAAGTTCTACACCGAGGAAGGCAACTGGGATTTGGTGGGCAACAACACGCCCGTCTTCTTCATCCGCGATCCGCTGAAGTTCCCGGACTTCATCCGCACCCAGAAGCGCCACCCGGCCACCAATCTGCGCTCGCCCACCGCGATGTGGGATTTCTGGTCGCTCTCGCCCGAGAGCCTGCACCAGGTGACCATCCTGTTCAGCGACCGCGGGCTGCCGCAGAGCTACCGCCACGTCAACGGCTATGGCAGCCACACCTTCTCGCTGTGGAACGATGCCGGCGAGCGCTACTGGGTGAAGTTCCACTTCAAGACGATGCAGGGCATCCGCACCTGGACCAACCGCGAGGCGAACGCGGTCATCGCCGAGGACCGCGAGAGCGCGCAGCGCGACCTGTACGAGGCGATCGAGCGCGGCGACTTCCCGCGCTGGAAAATGCAGGTGCAGATCATGCCCGAGGCGGATGCGGAGAAGACGCCCTACAACCCGTTCGACCTCACCAAGGTCTGGCCGCACGCGGATTATCCGCTGATCGATGTCGGCGTGCTGGAGCTGAACCGCAACGCGGCGCACTACTTCGCGGAGATCGAGCAATCCTCCTTCTCGCCCTCCAACATCGTCCCCGGCATCGGCTTCTCGCCGGACAAGATGCTGCAGGGCCGGATCTTCGCCTATGCGGACGCGCACCGCTACCGCGTCGGCACCCATTACGAGGCGCTGCCGGTGAACCGCCCGCGCACGGCCGTGAACACCTACCACGCCGACGGCGCCATGCGCTTCGACGCGCCGCGCGGCACGGACCACTACTACGAGCCGAACTCCTTCGGCGGCCCGGCCGAAGCGCCCGCCGCCAAGGAACCGCCGCTGCGCATCAGCGGCGACGCCGACCACTACAGCCACCGCGAGGGCAATGACGACTATGCCCAGCCCGGCACGCTGTTCCGGATGATGACGGCGGACCAGCAGCGCCAGCTCTTCGAGAACATCGCAGGCGCCATGCAGGGCGTGCCGCGCTTCATCATCGACCGGCAGCTGGAACACTTCCGCCGGGCCGACCCGGCCTATGCGGAAGGCGTGGCGGCGGCGATCGCGCGCATCCACACCGCGCCCGCCTCGGCGCCGACCACGGCGGCCGATGTCGGTGGCCAGGTCGCCGCCGGATAGGGCGCGCCGGACCGCGGGAAGGGCCTTCCCCCGGGCCGTCCGTGCCCGTGCCCTTCCCGCCTAAGCCTCATGGCGCGGGCGGCGCCTACCCCCTGCCGCCCACCATGGGGGCGGGCCGGCCGGCCTCATCGGGCAGGCCGGCCCTTCTTTCCCCCTCGCTGCTGGATCCCTGCCGATGTCCGCTGCCCTCCAGGCCGCCCCGGCGCTGGCGCGCCCCTCCCTGGTTCCCGCCCGCTCCTTCCCAGGGGCCCCGCTGCGTGCCGGCACCCGCGCCTCGCCGCTGGCCCTGGCGCAGACCCGCCGCGTGCTGGCGGCCCTCGGCGCCGCGCCCGGCGAGGCGCAGCCCGTGCCGATGCAGACCAGCGGCGACGCCGAGCAGCGACGCCGCCTGGCCGATCTGGGCGGCAAGGGTCTCTTCGCCAAGGAGATCCACGAGGCGCTGCTCGACGGCCGCGTGGCCTTCGCCGTCCACAGCCTGAAGGACCTGGAGACCGAGCTGCCGCCGGGCCTCATCATCGCCGCCGTGCTGCCGCGTGCCGATGCGCGGGACGCGCTGGTGCTGGCCCCCGGCTGCCCGCCCGAGGAGCGGCGCGGCCCGCTGCCGGGCCTGCCGTCGGGGGCGCGCATCGGCACCGCCTCGGCCCGGCGGATGGCGCAGCTGCGGCACCTGCGGCCTGACCTCCGCTTCGGCCTGCTGCGCGGCAATGTGCAGACCCGCCTGCGCCGGCTGGAGGAGGGCGACCACGCCGCCACGGTGCTGGCCATGGCCGGGCTGCAGCGGCTGGGGCTCGAGGCCCACGCCGCCCGCCCGCTCTCGACCATGGAGATGCTGCCCGCCGCCGGCCAGGGCATCATCGCCGTCACCGCCCGCGCGGGCGACAGCGCCACCCGCGCCCGGCTGGCCGGCATCGACCACAGCCCCACCCATCTCGCCGCCCGGGCCGAGCGCGCCGTGCTGGCGGCGCTGGGTGGCTCCTGCCGCACCCCCATCGGCGCACATGCCAGCCTCATCCCGGATGGCGCCCTGCATCTCGAGGCGCTGGTGGCGCGGGAGGATGGCTCCTTCCTGCTGCGCCGCGCGCTGCGCGGCGCCCCGGCCGATGCGGAACGGCTCGGCGCGGCGCTCGGCGCCTCCCTGCGGGCGGACAGCCCGGCGGATCTCTTCGCATGACCCGCCATCCCCTCTCCCTCCGCCCGGCGCCGGCCGGTCACTCCCGCGCGGCCGGGCAGGTTGGCGTGCTGCTGGTCAATCTCGGCACGCCGGACTCGACCCGATACGGCGATGTGCGCCGCTACCTCTCGGAGTTCCTCTCCGACCGGCGGGTGATCGAGGTGAACCCCTGGCTGTGGCAGCCGCTGCTCCAGGGCGTGATCCTGACGACGCGGCCCTTCCGCAGCGGCGCCGCCTACCGGCGCATCTGGAACGAGGCGGCCGATGAATCGCCGCTGCGCACCTACACCCGCGCCCAGGCGGAGCTGCTGCGCCAGGCCCTGCCGGCCGATGGGCCGCGCATCGACTGGGCCATGCGCTACGGCCGCCCTTCCATCGCCAGCAGGCTGGAGGCCTTGCAGGCCGAGGGGTGCGACCGCATCCTGGTGGTGCCGCTCTACCCGCAGTACAGCGCCACCACCACCGCCACGGTGAACGACGCCGCCTTCCGCGCGCTGATGACGATGCGGCGGCAGCCCGCCCTCCGCATCGCGCCTTCCTTCCCCGACCATCCGCTCTACATCGAGGGGCTGGCACGCTCCATCCGCGCCGGCCTGGCCGGGCTGGAGCGGCCGCCGGAGCTGCTGCTCGCTTCCTTCCATGGCCTGCCGCGCCGCTACGTGAAGGCGGGCGATCCCTATCCGGCGGAATGCAACCGCACCATGCTCGCGCTGCGCCGGCGGTTGGGGATGACGGCCCGCGAATTCCCGATGACCTTCCAGTCCCGCTTCGGGCGGGAGCGCTGGCTGGAGCCCTACACGGATGAACGCGTCACCGCCCTGCCGCGGCGCGGCATCCGCCGCATCGCCGTCATCACGCCGGGCTTCCTGGCGGACTGCATCGAGACGCTGGACGAGATCGGCCAGGAATTGCGGGAGGAGTTCATGGCCGCGGGCGGCGAGGAATTCACCCTCATCCCCTGCCTGAACGACACGCCGGACGCCATCCATCTGCTGCGCGCCATCATCGGGCAGGAGCTGGCGGGCTGGGCCTGAAACGCCGAAAGCCGGGGGAAGACCTCCCCCGGCTCTGCTGCGTCTTCTAGCACGGTGGGCCGGCCGCCGGCAGGCCCGCCATGCTTCAGATCCGGCGGTCCGCCGGATCGGCGCCGGTCATGCCGGAAGCCGTGCCGCCGCCCACATGGCGGCTGGAGGGCGTGCCCGGAATGTCGGTCACCGGGGCGTCGGGGTCGTAGCCCTGCCAGCCGCCGGCGCGGTAATCCGCCTCGCGCTTGCGCACATCCACCGGGCTGTGGCGGTCGAGGATGGTCTCGGCCTCCACGGCGCGCATGTCGTCGGTGCGCACCGTCACCATGCTGCCGCCGCGGCGCACGCTTTCGGCATAGACGGGCGCATCCGCCTCGCTGACGCCCGCGCCGGTGAGGCTGCCGAGCAGGCCGCCCGCCGCCTCGCCCGCGCCG